>CAYGUD010000295.1:1101-3602 GCA_964352865.1 uncultured Hyphomonas sp. | reverse complement strand
ATGGAAACTGCGATCAAACTGCTCAGTCCCGAAGCTTTTGGTGAAAAAGCTAGCGAAGCCGCCAGCTTGCTGAAGGCGATGTCTAACCCTCATCGACTGATGATACTTTGCCGACTTGGCGCCTCAGAGGCCTCAGTCGGCGAGCTTCAAGCCGATAGTGGCTTATCGCAATCTGCATTGTCGCAGCACCTGGCTGTGCTGCGCCAGCGCGAGCTCGTTGGCACCCGCCGAGACGCTCAGACCATCTATTACAGTCTGTCTGATCCAGCGGTTCGGGATGTCATCGAAACCTTGATGAAAATATACTGTCCGGAGATGTTGAAATGACCACACTCACCAAGCTCAAACCTGCAGACACCGTCGCCCGCCTCAAAGCGGGGACAGCGGTACTCATCGATATTCGCGAAATTGATGAGTATGCTCGCGAACATATACCAGGCGCTGTTTCTCTCCCAGTGTCAGCATTAGATAACGCAGACCTGAAGCTGGAAGCCGGGCAACAAGCAATCTTTCATTGCAAGTCTGGCATGCGCACTGATTCCAACTGCGCACGCTTGGCGCAGCATGTCGAAGGCGACGCTTTTATGCTTGAAGGCGGTCTCGACGCCTGGCGCGCGCAAGGTCTGCCAACCAAGAGAGACGAGAAGGCCCCATTGGAGATCAATCGACAGGTTCAAATCACCGCGGGATGCCTGGTCTTGCTCGGCGTTATCCTTG
Organism: uncultured Hyphomonas sp.; assembly: GCA_964352865.1. GTDB lineage: Bacteria > Pseudomonadota > Alphaproteobacteria > Caulobacterales > Hyphomonadaceae > Henriciella. The sequence continues at coordinate 2,885 of CAYGUD010000295.1, read as the reverse complement.
GATGGTTGGTCAATCCAGTCCTGTTCGGATTGTCGGCCTTTGTTGGTGCTGGATTGATGTTTGCCGGGATTAGCGGTTGGTGCGGAATGGCGAACATCCTGGCCGTAATGCCGTGGAACCGGCGCCAAGCCGCGTGACCGAGCGATGCTAGAGCTCACCCCTCAAATCATTGCTCTGACGCTACTCAGCGGCGCGATCGTTGGTGTATTTCTAGGCACTTTTGGCGGCGGAGGATCAGTCCTGGCCGCGCCGCTTTTGCTTTACGTCGTTGGCGTAAGCGACCCACATATTGCAATCGGAACTTCGGCCGCAGGCGTGGCGGCGATCGCCTTATTCAGTTTAGTTGGTCACTGGCGCGGTGGTCGTGTGAAGTGGCCGTGCGCGATAGTTTTCGCTTTATCAGGACTCATCGGGTCTCTGCTCGGGTCGAGCCTTGCCAAGATAACTCAGGGCGACATTCTAATGCTGGGTTTCGCTGCCGCCATGGCGTTGATCGCGTTATCGATGTTTCGCACGCCTAAGACAGCAGGCGATCCGGATGTCACCCTCACGCCGAAAATGGTTCTGCAACTTGCCCCAATCGGATTGGTCGTCGGATTGGCAGCGGGCTTTTTTGGAATCGGAGGGGGGTTTCTGATTGTCCCCGGACTGATGTTGGCCGTTGGGATGACGATGGCGAATGCGACAGCTTCAAGCCTGGTCTCAGTGACGATTTTTGGAGCAGCAACCTCAGCGAACTATGCGATTTCAGGCATGGTTGATGGTCGCTTGATCGTGCTTTTGCTGATCGGCGGCGCCGTCGGCGGCGTCGTCGGCATTCTTATTTCAAAGTGGCTTGAAGGCCGCTTACGTCTCGCCCGGATGGCTTTCGCAACGATGATCATTGCTGTTGCGGGCTTCGTGGCAATTCAAGCCGGACAAAGCCTTTTGCTCGCATAACCGATGTCGGGCTTGTTCGTCATCTCTCACGCCTATTCTGATCCTAAGTGTCCCGCACCGTGTAAAACTGGTTTTGAGCGTGCCCACTTTTCGTTGGGTGATGGCTTGACCGTCCCTTGAGAAGCTTATGAGTTCGCCGAAACGGCAAAGTCATCGATCCAAAAAGAGCCCTCCCCCATGCATGATGTAAATGAAAAAGAGCTGCACGCGTTCGCCCAGGATGCAGACAAATGGTTTCGTGAGAACAGACCCAAAGATCCTGGCTTCATGCTTCCGTTGACCTTCATGGAAGTCGGAACGGATCAGCAGTTCGAGTTTTTGTGCAAATGGCAAAAGTCGATTTACGAGGCTGGGTTTTTGGGCGCCTCATGGCCGTCTGAATATGGCGGTGGCGGCTTGCCCCCAAAATTTCAGTCAGCCGCGACAAAAGCGATGCGAAAGTATCGCGGCCCTATCCTCCTCAATGCGATTGGCCTGAACTGGGCCGGGCCTCTAATTCTGGATCGCGGCCTGGAAGCGCATAAGAAGGCTTACATCAAAGGCATTTTGAGCGCCGACGATATCTGGTGCCAGGGGTTTTCGGAACCTGAAAATGGCTCAGATCTTGGCAATGCTCAGACCCGGGCGGTGCGCGACGGCGACGATTATGTCGTGAATGGTTCAAAGATCTGGACGACCCATGGGCACTATAGCAAGTATATGATTCTGCTGGCACGGACCGACCCGGACGCCAAAAACAAATATGCCGGTTTGAGCTTCTTTCTCGCGCCGATGACAGTCTCGGGCGTTGAAACCCACAAGATCAAGAAACTCACCGGTGAGCATGGCTTCACGCAAACATTCTT
>CAYGUD010000295.1:0-1091 GCA_964352865.1 uncultured Hyphomonas sp. | reverse complement strand
CTTCACGGATGCTCGAATACCGGCATCGGGACTGATCGGCGAAGAAGGCGAAGGCTGGAAAGTGGCGATGCAGACCCTGGAATATGAACGCGGCGCGCGCACAGGTCAGGCCGGTGGATATGTCAGCTCAGAACTCGATACATTTGCCATCGCAGAGTTGGCCAACCAGCTCAGCCAGGATGACAATTCTCCGCTGAATGACGACAGAACGCGGCAGGAACTGGTTGAGTTTTTGATTGAAGCGCAAAGCCTGACTCTAAACGGGTTGCGCCGGAAAATTCCGGCTCTCAATGAGGACCGCCCGAATGCGCTGCCGCTCATGAATAAGCTCCTTGCGACCGAGTTTACTCGCAGAGTGAATGAGTTTGCGATCCGGCTACAGGGGCCGAGAGGCTGCTATTATCAAGGCGATGACGGCGCCATTGATGGCGGGATATGGCAGAGGGGGTATTTGAACTCCTTCTCAGCAACGATTGGCGGCGGCACTTCGCAAATTCAGCACAACATAATCGGCGAGCACGTCCTTGGCTTACCGAAGACGCGATAGAATCGCAGGAGTTTGGACCCATGCGAGACCTTCTAGGTGATATCGGCGTCAGTGAAGAACAAATTGAGATTGCAAATTTGGCGACTTCATTTTGCCGCGACAAATCTTCAACCGACACAGCGCGCGAGCTGATCGAAACGCGTGCCAGTCATCGCCCTGGTGTCTGGGATGAGATTTCAGAACTTGGCTGGCTCGGCATCGCTATTCCCGAAGCGTATGGCGGTATAGGACTGTCTCTTGCGGAAGTGGTTCCTGTGATGGAGCAGATGGGTCGAACGATGATGTCGGGCCCGTTTCTATCGACCACCCTGGCCGCGCAAGTATTGCTCAAGGCAGGAACAGAAAAGCAAAAGGCGGCGTGGTTACCAAAACTCGCTTCAGGCACGCGCGCCACACTAGCTGTGACTGAACTCAATAGCGGTCACAACCCCGCTGACATCTCGGCGCATGCAAAAAGCGAGGGAGATCAACTTGTCCTGTCCGGGACGAAGATTCTGGTCACCGATGCTGATAGTGCGGATCTTGTCGTCGTCAGCATTCGCAT
>CAYGUD010000294.1:3352-3604 GCA_964352865.1 uncultured Hyphomonas sp. | reverse complement strand
CGGACCGACGTTGCCCATACGTTGCCCGCTACGCGTGCGGCTTAAAACGCCCTAAAACGGTCGCTTAAGGTTTGTGCTTAGTCCATCGTGCTAAAGATACTGCGCAAAAACCTGCTGTCAGACGAACCAAGTCTTCATCAATTTGCTTCCCAATCGTTGTGAATGAAATTGGCCCTTCTGCCAAAGCAAAGAATAGATGAATTGCTGTTTGTAAAAGTAGCAGAACGCCAAGCACAATAAGAGATATTCGCA
>CAYGUD010000294.1:0-3342 GCA_964352865.1 uncultured Hyphomonas sp. | reverse complement strand
TTTCTAGGTTCAATGCGGTTTAACCTGCACGCCTGAAATATAGAAGCGGTAAGATCAATGAAAATCACAACGACGTTCGACTCGGTAGACTCTCTGATGATTGGCTTGGATGGAAGCGTTCAAGTCGAATTTGAAGAACCGGTATTTGAAGACAGGGCTTGGAAGGTGGTCTATCGACTGACCGGCTCCGACAAGACCTATGAACGGCATACATTTGGAGCAACGCCTCTGCAGGCGCTTTTTCTCGCCGTGAAACTGATCCGCGCGCTGTATGAACCTGATCTTGCCACCGATTGAACTTGGTCGCTTTGGCTTCTAAAGCGGACTTTCAATCAGCGTACTATACTCGCCTCAAGTAAGCCGCTCGTATTGTCTTCTATGGGTCACGTGGAAAACGTGAGGCCAATTCAATCTAATGACCGCTAGTGGAATTTTGGCGACGAACGGTAAGAATCCCTTCTCAGGCAAGTTTGGGGAGCTGATTTACGTTACACTTCGGAGAATCTACGAAGGTTCTGTATTCCTAATCTCCCACGGTAATTGTCTGAGGCTCTGAAATCTCGCCACTTTCATCAAACGAAATTAAAGACCAGGTCCCTTCTGGCAGCATCAATGGTAGACTCTCCCCTGGCGCCAGATACAGACGCTCAACTGGTTCTTGGTCCAAATCTGCGCCAACCGGCCGAGCTTCAATAATCACGGCCTGATCAGATGGCTGCAGATCGACCGGAACCGAAGTCTCTATGTCGCCAATTTCAGCCCGATACGAAGGTCTACCATTTTCGAATGTCGGCAGCGGCAGACCCACCATATAGTCAGTAAATAGATGAGCAGAATCTCCACGAGCGTTGATCGCGGTTTTCGCTAGTACCGACTCAACACCATCACTGTGACATGCGGTTAAACTAATAGTCAGCGGATCGATCCCTGTTGCCTTCTTTAATCTAGCTGCCATCCATTCTGTTCCGAAAACAGGCAGTTCCGCGGCGTGTGAATGGCCCACGTGTACAATGAGTTTTGCGTTTGGGTCTTCGTCCAGAATGGCATCCCTTAAATTTTGTACTTGCGCGTTCTCTCTTGTCCTGATCTTCGTGCTCTGGTCAGCGTCTTCCGGAGCCCGCTGTTCAGGCCGCTGTTCATAAGCGATTTGAGCATAACCGAGGCCGCGCACAGTCATTAACAGCCGAGCCATGATTGGCTCAGTTGTGTACCAACCGTCAATCGTGGTGGGATAACCCGATCCCTGAGCGCCTTCGGGCGTGAGGGTTTCTGCTGCGTAGTGAGTGAAACCCTCATGCTTGAGTTGAACTACCAGCTCCTGAATAAAGCTGCGGTGTGCTGGTATCGCGTGATGCTCGCTTATGATCACCAGAGTATGGTCATCCAAAATCTGGAGAATATTCGCAATGGCTGAACCTGATCTGTGCGCTGAGCATTTGAACTTTGATGGATCATCATGCGTCGCGATGATGCCATGCAGTAAGTCTTCGCGCCCCGCAGCCGCCGCCATCTGATTCCACCAACCATGGGCGTTAGGATTCTGTGGATAGGCCTTGAGAGATTCGATGTGCTCGAACATCGCTGTTCGCTTTACGAACGCTGGTTCAGAAAATTCTAGTTTTTCTGCTGGAGAAGATTGTGAGCAAGCTGCGATCAAACCTATCATCAGAGTTGCACCGATTGCGTTTGTGCATGTTACGAACTTCACGGCGCACTCCCCCACATAGTCATGACTAATCCCTCAGTGTCTTTCCTCGCCGCAACGAAGTAACAGTGGCATAGCCAACTTTGCCTGAGTCTGATGCAGCTTTTCTCGACATCCAATTTGGGGAACTCGATCGAGCGTCAAAATCTATCTCTATTCAGACTTTATAGCGATGCCTTCGTTGCACGTTCCGTATGCTTCGGAGTAGGATTTTTCAAAGCATCGTTGAAACGCCTCTACGACATTTAGATTGTTCGGCCAAAGAGGCTCATAACCGTAAGTCTCTTTTGAGCGTTTCGCCGCGGCTGCCCAAAAGTCTGGCTCAGGCAGAGTGACCAACTCTTGATGCGTGTTATCCAACAATTCTCGATCTCTCTCAAGGAAGGCAATCGTTGCCCGAACGTATAAATTCCAGGCGACATCTGCATTGTGCCTCTCTGGCTCGCGAAAAGTTCCATTGAAAAGTCTAATTGCATGCTCCGATTGACCCGCAGCCGCCCGCATTTGCCCTTCATGCCAAGAGAGCGAGACAGCCGAGCGATCATCATCGGGAGCGAGGCGCGTATCTCGATATTCGGAAATCAAATCGGCAGCCGCTGTTTCGCATCCTTCTTTGCTTGCGACTGGGCGCCAGCCTGCTCCCACCGTGCGATCAAACTGCTGAAAGTCTAACTCCAGCAACGCCTTTTTGTCTTCAACGCACTGGACGGTCACACCCGCTGTATCTGTGGACTGACTGTGCGCGACTTCGGGAACAAGAAAAAGTATGACGCCCAACGAGCATAAAAGGCTGTGCAACATAAAAGGCTTCAATTGTAGGTCCTCACGTTTGCGAGCGCGTTCATCTATTAGGCATCAATCGATCATTCGAAAGTCAAAAATAGGCAATGAATTTTCTGACTACTCTATCAATTCGGGAAACGCAGGCGGGGACGCCGTTATCGCGCCGACGAAATAGTATCCCTTCCGCCCATCGATTTCTGAGACACGAAAACTATTCATATCCCTATCTTCCGTATGGTTCTTTGCAAACGAAGATTCTCCAGTGACAGGTTCGCCTCCGCCGAACGAGACCGTGACGAATGCGGTACCACCTTCGTGAGCCATATCCATCGCCAAGACTGGACGTTCACGGACTTCGCTGGCCAGCGAGCCACCAGAGTTCTGGAGTTCTGGCGGGTTCAGTCTAATATGATACCCACCGGTGAGGACAACGACTGCGCCGTCGAACTCACGAGCGGCGGTATCCACTTCGCGCGCCATGACCGTGCTGCGACTGAAACCTGCATCATCACCGACAAACGTTGAGTCGAAAGCGAAGACCTCAATATTTGCACCGCTCGCCTTCCAGAGCGCCAATTTCTTGAGCAATCTGAGCACGGCAATGCTATTGCGTCCGTCTGGAACAGACCACATCTGAGGCGCCGCATCAGTCAGCCGTTGTTCTTCAATTGGCCAAGTCAAAGCCTCGTTCAACGCGCTTCCTTGATTGTGAGCCGCCTCGATGCCAAACTTTATCGGTGTTCCGTTCTTTACCAGCTCGCATAGAAAGCTCGCCATCGCGTCTGGACTCTCGTTGGTACCGTGCATCTCACCGAACATGATAATTCGACTAGAGGCCATTTCCGCGACGCGTT
>CAYGUD010000293.1:0-3608 GCA_964352865.1 uncultured Hyphomonas sp. | reverse complement strand
AGGAGTGATCTACTATATGATTGGGAAGATGCGGACGTATTTGCGTGTATTAGAACGCAAGAAGGCTTGAGCGAGCTCTTTCAGTTCATCGCAACTCAAATAGAAAACCAAGGCTTAAATCGTTTCACCGACGACTATTATGGGGTTTTGCGATACAGAGATGATTGTGCTCGAGTTTCTTTGTCGGCATTTCCACCTATGAATGAGCTACCTTGGAGAGCGCCAAGCGTAGCGATAGAGTCGATTTCGAATTTCTACTGCAGCGATCCTTCGGGATAGTCGATGAAGATAGACTATTTGGTGTTTCCTAATCACCGGCGATTCACTCAAGCACAAGCGTGTGCTCAGCTGACCTATAATCGAGCAATGTCCGCGTTGACGCCGAAAGCTGCCTTCCGCTTTGGGTCAAGAGCGGGCAGAGCGTATTTGCTGACTAATGTGTCGATATCTGATTGCGAAGCGTCTTAAATCAGGCTTTCGGACAAGTAAGATACCACTTCAAAAGCAAAAAACCCGCCTCAACAAGCTTTGCTGGGGCGGGTTCATTGGGTTTTCGTCTCAGTTTTCGTTAGCCACCGAAGCGATACCGGGCCCCTAGAGAAAATACGTTTTGCTGGTTCTCAATCTCCAATGTACCGGGGAAGAGGTCATTGTTAATTTCAATGCTGTCCGTTGCACGGTAGGCGTATTCACCAAAAACTTCCCATTGATCGTTCAATTGATAAGTCGCGCCGGCCTTCACTTGATAAGCGAATTTCGACTCGCCATCGTCGATGACGCCAACACCTGATGGACTATAAGTAACATCCACGTCAGCGAAACCAAGACCTGCACCGACATAGGGCTGGAAGGCACCAGCTGTGCCGAAATCCCAATACGCATTGGCGTATATTGCGGTGCTTGAAATGTCTCCCTGACCGTCGGCGACGACATCGCTGATCGTTGCGCCTAGCGGCGTCGGGCTGCCAGCAATGGCTGCTGCATCAAGGGCGCCAATATCACCACCGCCAAGCGTAACGCCCGTATGTGTGTCTACATCATTGTTGCTGTGTGCGACTTCCAGGCCAATTCGAAGTCCACTTTCATATCGCTTGCCAAACTCACCGGAAAAAGCTGTCCCGTTGTCGAATTCTGTATTCCATCCATAGGCAGTGCCAGCGGCAACATCGATCGTACTTCCGTCACCAATATCTCCGGTCGTGAAGGCGCCCGTTGTTCCACTATTGTCGCTGTCGTTCTGCGCGCTAAGGCCGATCGAGCCACCAACATAAAAGTCCTGAGCATAAGCGCCGCCTGCGAAGGCAAGCATCGCGGCTGTAGCTGTGAGTGTTTTTAGATACTTCATCTTGTACATCCTAGTTCTGTTTACCGAGGGGGGGTGCTTAGCATCACGTTTCAGCCATGCTCAGCGCGCGATCACTTTGCTTGATCACGCAGGATATACGCAGCTAAGCCTGAATTGGATCCGATAATTCTGCACACCGAGCATGATTCATGTCGAACCGCCTGACGTAACGCGTTTCGCTCTGACGCCGAAAGCTGACATTGTCTGAGCGGCGTAATACTCGCCCCTAATACGCCGCCGAGGGTTCTAAAATGGCAGGTCGCCACAATTTCCGGCAATGTCCTCACCCCTTAAAAGCGGCGGCGGCTAAGGCTTATGATCTGGATTGCGAATGGTTCAGCACAGTGAGCGACCCCAATACCGACAGACTAGCGCAATTTCTGGATTTTGAGTTTGTCGAGTTTGGCGCGCTTCTTGGTCGATTCTTCAGAGCGGGTGAGCGCCTTCGCAATGGCTTTCAAGCTCATACCTTTTGTGGCCAGCATATGAAGTTTTTGAATTTCATCATGCGTCCAGGCCTGGCGATGGCGTTCGAAGCGGTCGGTCATGGGGGTTCTTTCCTGAGAGCTAGAGACTGCCTAGCACGCTTCACCGGTAAATTGGCAAGGCCTGGTGAGCCACTGCAGGCAACAGGTTTCAACGATGCGAAAAATTAAGCGCTCCGCGCGTAAATCGTGCCAAGCCCAAAATAGTGGATCCGGTATGAAACTCATAATTCCCTTATGCGCCCTCTTATGGCTCGCCGCCTGCACCGATCAGGCTTGGCGACCGGTGACCTTCAGTTGCATTTCGTCTGGTGAGGAGACCAGCAATCCCGGCCAGGAAGTGATGTTTCATTATGCTGAAGGCTATCTGTTCCTGCAAAATGACCGCGGCGGCGCTGACAATGTCTGCGCGCAAACCGGAACGGTTGATTGCGAGGTCAGCATGACCCGCAAGGAACTGGTCTTCCGCCAATCCGTCGAAGAACCTTATTGCGGCTTCAGATCAACTGTGAAAACGAGTCTCGACATTGACCGGAAGTCAGGGGCTTTCCGGCTGTTTCAGGAAGGCTGTGACCCCAGCGAAGACGTCGTGATTACAGGCCTCTGTCAATCCGTTGATGGGAAACCTGACGACGCGCAATAGTGCGCAGCCTACATCTGCATGGTCCAGCCTTCGACGCCCATGGCGGCCTGTCGAACGGCTTCGCTCATTGTCGGGTGGGCGTGGCACGTGCGGGCGAGATCTTCCGATGAGGCGCCAAATTCCATTGCGACGCAGACCTCATGGATCAGCTCGCCGACGCCAACGCCAATCATATGCGCGCCAAGAATTCTGTCGGTGCCTTCTTCCGCGAGGATTTTCACAAAGCCTGTGGTCTCGTGATTGGTCCGGGCGCGGGAATTGGCCATGAAGGGGAATTTGCCCTTCTTATATTTGATGCCAGCCTCTTTCAGCTGTTCCTCGGTTTTCCCGACTGTGGCGATCTCTGGCTTGGTATAGACGACACCGGGGACGAGATCATAATTCACATGTCCGGCTTTTCCGGCGATCAGTTCGGCGACCGCGGCGCCGTCATCTTCGGCTTTGTGGGCCAGCATCGGACCGTCAATACAATCGCCAATTGCCCAGACCCCCGGGGCGACTTTGAAATGTTCAGTGGTTTCGATCACGCCGCGGCGATCCGTTTTGCCGCCAACCGCCTCCAGGCCGAGACCTTCAGTGTAAGGGCGACGGCCGACAGCGACGATGACGATGTCGGCATCCAGGCTCTCAGCGTCGCCGCCTTTAGCGGGCTCCATGGTCAGTTTGAGCTTGGTTTTGAGCTTCTCGACGGCTGTGACTTTGGTGCCCAGTTTGAAGGTCAGGCCCTGATTCTTGAACGTCCGCTGAGCTTCCTTGGCAATTTCATTGTCAGTGCCGGGCAGGATGCGGTCGAGATATTCGATCACAGTGACTTCAGATCCGAGACGCGACCAGACGCAGCCCATTTCCAGTCCAATCACGCCCGCCCCGATCAGCACCAGCTTTTTCGGGATCGCGCCCAGGCTCAGCGCGCCGGTATTCGTAACGATGCGCTCTTCATCAATCTCTATGCCGGGCAGGGAAGACGGCTCAGACCCCGTCGCAATGACGATATTCCTGGCGCTCAGCATTTGTGTCTTGCCGTCCGCGCCAGTCACTTCAACCTGGCCAGGGCCCTTAATTTCGCCCTTGCCCTGAATGTGGTCGACTTTGTTTTTCTTGAGCAGGAAAGCGACGCCTTTGGTCAGGCCATCCA
>CAYGUD010000292.1:0-3613 GCA_964352865.1 uncultured Hyphomonas sp. | reverse complement strand
ACCAAGGTGTTTGGACGTCGCGGCAAACGAGATATCCAGAGGCTCAGCCAGCGCGCCAATCGTCTGCGGGCCAGTTCGCAAAGCCGCCAGCATCGCCCGGCGCGTCGGATCCGAGAGCGCTCGAAAGGTCAGATTCAAAGGATCCGTATATTCAACCATACGGATGAATATACATGACGCCCAGTATTATTCAACCGAAAAGTTGAATATCAGGCATTGGCCAGCATGTCTTCGCTCATGGTCCAAAGCCGGTCAGCTTTTTCTTCGTCGCAAATCCATTTCCGCGCATGTTCCCAGCGCTGACTGTCAGGGCCAGCAAGTTGGGCGATATCGCAATCTTCGCAATACTCGCCGCCGCGATCATCCAGCATTGGCGACGTCGCTGCCCAGACTTCAGTGGAAGCGCCCTGTTCCGGCGTCTTGAACATCGCTTTGATGGCGTCCGGAACCGTGCCATCCGGATTCATCCAGCCCATGGCGGCCATTTCCTCGACGGTTAAGTGACGTTGCAAAGGTGTGAAGATCCCGCCCGGATGCACGCCAAATGCACTGATCCCATATTTGTCCCAGTGGCGATCGGCGCCGAGTGCAAACAGCGCATTGGCTGATTTCGCCTGCGCGTAAGAATCCCATTTGTCATAATCGGATGTGTTATAGTGCGGGTCATCCCAGTTCACGTCGCCGCGAATATGTGCGGTTGAAGACAGCGCCACGACGCGCGACGTTTCTGCCTTTTGCAGCGCAGGAAGCAAACCCAGCGCCAAGGCCATATGGCCAAGATGGTTGACCCCGAACTGGCGTTCCCATCCCGGCCCAACGCGGTCGAGCGGGCATGCCATAATGCCGGCATTGTTGATCAGCACGTTCAGTGACCGACCAGTGGAGACATAATCATCGGCGAATTTCCGGACCGAGCTGATATCGGCAAGGTCCATGCTGGCGACTTGGATGTCGCCGTCCATACCGCTGAGCGCCTCTTTCGCAGCATCCGGGCGACGCGCCGGGACAGTGACACTGGCGCCGACCCCTGCCAGAGCCCGCACAGCTTCGATACCAATCCCGCTATAACCGCCTGTGACAATGAAATTCTGGCCACTCAGGTCCATACCCTGAACCACGTCTGCGGCGGGTGTTTTTGCGCCAAAGCCAGAACCGAGCGGGCGTTGATTGTCTGCTGACATATGTGTTCTCCAATTTTTTTGACGGTGGCAGGCGAAACACTGTCTGGCAAGACTCGACAGAAAAGCGCCTAATTCCTAGCTATAATATTACACAAGCGATGATTGTTTGGAGGTGTTCAATGCTAATTCGATCTCTGGCCCTGCTGTCACTGTCTCTGATATTTGCGAGTTCGGCCTTTGCGCAATTCGGAAAACCGCAGCCGACCCCGAAGAATGTTGATGAGTATTTCGCCGAGCGAGCGATGCGGGACGCGTCCCGGCTGACCCAAGGCGTCCTCGGACGTGACATTATTCGGGAAGAAGACGGCGTGAACTTGGAACGCGCCGAGTCGCGCATGGATCAGGCCTTCGAAATCTTCGGCAAATTGTGCAGCGATCGCAGCCTGCCGCAAGACCAATGGGCGCGAAATTGCTATTCCCTTGCCGATATGTACCGGCGCGGTCTCGGCACTGAGCAGGATTATGCGAAAGCGAAAACGCATTATGATGCGGCGTGTCTGGACGGCCGTCATTCCGGCGCCTGTATGCAGCAAGCCTATATTTCTCACAAAGGAAGCGGCGGCGAAGCGGATGTCGAGCATGCCCGTAAACTCTATAACCACGCCTGCAACCTGAAAGACCCGGGTGGCTGTTCCGGGCTGGGCAATATGCTGTATATGGGAATTGGCGGACCGCGCGATCGCTCGCGGGCTGTAACCCTGCTCCAAGACGCCTGTGCTGATGAGTATCAATGGGCCTGCACGCGCCTGATTGAATATGGCCAGCCAACCCGGCTTGATCGGTTCTGAGCGGCCCTTTCCGCAACGCCATTCTTGTTGAATTGTCGAATATGCGCCACTCCTGAATAAAAATTGGGAGGAATAGATGCGCATTTGGATTGCCGGGCTTTGCACCGCACTCGCCGCGGCTTGCGGACAACAGCCAGAGACCCTTCAGACGACAGAGCCGTCTGCAACCGCAATAGAAGCCGGTCTACCGACCCCCGGCAGCGCCACGGCCGCCACCCAGCAAGCCAATGCCGATCTGGCCGCGCGCCTCGATCTGTCACAAGGGTCTGACGGTGAAGATGCCCGCCGTGATCGCCTCGCTTTTATTGAAGACGAGGCAATCCTCGGCGCTGACGGCAATGTCGTCTGGGCCATCCCGCAATTTGAATTTCTCGATGGCGACGCGCCCGATACAGTAAACCCGTCATTGTGGCGACAATCCCAGCTGTCCGCGCATCATGGCTTGTTCAAAGTTTCCGATGGGATCTATCAAGTCCGCGGCTATGACCTAGCGGTGATGAGCGTGATTGAAGGTGACACGGGTTGGATCATTGTTGATCCGTTGACCGCCACTGAGACAGCCGCGGCGGCGCTGAAACTGGTCAATGACACGCTGGGCGAACGCCCGGTCACGGGCATGCTTTACACACATTCTCATGCGGATCATTTTGGCGGCGCGCGCGGGGTTATCTCAGACGAGGATGTCGCGGCTGGCGTGCCGGTCCTGGCGCCGGTTGGATTCTCTGAAAGCGCGGTGTCGGAGAACCTGATCGCTGGCAATCAGATGAGCCGCCGCGCAACTCTGATGTTTGGAAATACACTTCCGCGCTCGACCACTGCGCATGTCGGCTCCCGCCTTGGCCCGGGTCTGCCGAATGGCACGATCAGTCTGATCCTGCCGACCGAAGAAATCGACGGTCGCGGCACAGTGCGGGTGATTGATGGCGTCACATTTGAGTTCATTGACGCTGCTGGCACCGAAGCTCCGGCTGAGTTCATGTTCTATTTGCCGGAAAAGCGCGCGCTCTGCACCGCTGAAGTCGCGACTGCGACCTTCCACAATGTGCTGACACCGCGCGGCGCGAAAGTCCGTGACGCGCTGAAATGGAGCCGCGCAATTGATTATGTCCTGGCCGAATATGGCGCGCGCAGCGATGTTGTCTTTGCCTCGCACCACTGGCCGACCTGGGGCCAGGAAAACGTTGTCGGCTTCCTCGAAAGTCAGCGCGATATCTATCGCTATGTGCACGACCAGACCCTGCGCAATGCCAATGCAGGCGCGACAATGGTCGAAGCCGCCGAAGCCGTCGAAGAGCCAGACTTCCAGGCAGATGATTTCACCACGCGCGGCTATTACGGCACGCTCAATCACAATGCCAAAGCGGTCTATCAACACTATTTCGGATGGTGGGGCGGTGTGCCCGCAGAGTATAACCGACTGCCACATGAAGTGACCGCGAGCCGTTATGTTGATGCCATGGGCGGCGCGGACGCTGTTCTCAGCATTGGCCAGGATGCGTTTGCCAGCGGCGACTATCGCTGGGCCGCGGAATTGTTCAATCATCTGGTGTTTGCTGATCCTGACAATAAAGACGGACGCGATTGGCTCTCCGCAACGTATGAGCAATTAGGGTTTCAAGCTGAAAGCGGCGCCTGGCGCAGCTA
>CAYGUD010000291.1:0-3618 GCA_964352865.1 uncultured Hyphomonas sp. | reverse complement strand
GCGTACCCCCGGCGAGTTTTCGGCGCGGGTCGAAGTAAATCTCCGTGATGCGAAACCGCCCCTCGCAGCGCTTCACCTGCACCACCATGTCGACCATCTGGAAGAGCATCTCCTTGATTTCGGAGCGCTTAAGATCACGCCCCGCCTCGCTTTCCTTGACCAGAAGGGCGAGCTGTTCGAAGGCAAGGACCGCGCAACTGGCGAAGTTAAGTTCACCGGAACTCGCGCTGACTTGGTCTTCGGCTCGAACTCAATCCTCCGCAGCGTTGCTGAAATCTACGCCCAGAGCGACTCCAAAGAGCGCTTCACGCGAGACTTCATCAAGGCGTGGGACAAAGTGATGAACCTGGACCGGTTTTAGACCCGTCATTCATTCGAATTAGAGAAGGCGGTCCTTGCGGGGGCCGCCTTTTTTAGTCCCAACATTGTCTGGGTATCTCAATTTGCGGGAACAGCTCATCGATTTAGCGGAATTCCACTCAAGCGGCGTATTGTTGAATTATAGTTCGCAAAATTCAGATCCATTGGGAGTCATCATGGAATTTCAAAACGGAGATGTCGTGGAACTCAAATCTGGCGGCCCGAAAATGACCATTGCGTCGGTAAAACAAGAGCGTGCAGTTTGTGTCTGGTTCAATCAGCGAGAGGACTTTCACGAAGAAAAAACAGGTGAGTTTTTGCTCGTCACCTTGCAGAAGAGCGCACCCAGTCCCGGACAAATGACTGGGCCTGCCAAGGTCGAGGTTTAGGCCTTGGGCTGAATCAGATCCCAGAGATTGCCCCAGGGATCCTGAAACACCACCACACTGCCATAAGGCTCGTGGCGCGGCTTTTCATTGAACACGACCCCCGCTGCTTTCATCGCCGCATAGTCGCGGGCAAAATCATCAGTGTGCAGGAAAAAGCCCACGCGGTCCCCCGTCTGATTGCCAATCGCGGCGTCTTGCGCCGGGCCGTCTGCCTGGGCCAGAAGGATCGCCGTCTCCGCCCCCGCCGGCGCGACCCGGACCCAGCGTTTGCCCGGTCCGCGCGGCGTGTCCTCGAGCAGGTCAAATCCAAGTTTTCCGACATAGAAGGCAATGCCGTCATCATAGTCCGGAACGACGATTGTGAAGATCGCGATGATCTGGGTCACGCCGCCTCGATCTCGACCTCGCCCGGATCATAATTCAGGATCGGCCCGAGCCACCGCTCCGCCACGCGCAGCTCCATACCTTTACGGTCAGCATAATCCTGGACTTGATCCCGTTCGATCCGGCCAACCGCGAAATAGACGCTTTCCGGGTGCGCCATATAGAGGCCCGATACGGACGAAGCTGGCGTCATCGCGCAGCTTGACGTCAGCTCCATGCCAATCCGTTCAGCCTCCAGCAGGCGGAACAGGGTCTGTTTCTCGGTATGATCCGGCTGGCACGGATAGCCCGCCGCGGGGCGGATGCCAGCATAGCCTTCCTTGATCAGCTCAGCCGTGCCGAGATCTTCGTCAGCGGCATAGCCCCAATGGATCTTGCGCACTTGCTCGTGCATATATTCCGCCATGGCTTCAGCGAACCGGTCGGCCAGCGCCTTGACCATAATGGCTGAATAATCATCGCCGTCAGCTTCGAACTTTTTCGCGATCTCATCGGCTTGCGGGCCGGATGTGACCGCGAAGCCGCCGAGATGATCGCCTTGTTCAGCGATGAAGTCGGCCAGGGCGAAATTGGCGCGTTGATTGTCTTTGACCATTTGCTGACGCAGTGTGTGGAACGTGTCGCCCGTGTCGAGCTTGATATCATCACCCTCGCGCTTTGCGCCCCAGAAGCCGATCACAGCTTTCGGCTTGAACCAGTCCTGGCCGAGGATTTGCTGCATCATAATCTCTGTGTCGCGCCACAAATCGCTGGCCGCTTCGCCGACAATCTTGTCCTCGAGAATTTGCGGGAACCGCCCTGCCAGGTTCCAGCTGGAAAAATACGGCGTCCAGTCAATATAACGGGCCAGTACGGAGAGGTCGAATTCCTCAAATATTTTCGTACCGGTAAAGCTCGGCGCGGGCGGCGTTGGGGCTTCCAGTTTCAGCGCATGGCTGCGGGCCACACCAATCGGATGGCGCGGTTTTGGCGGCCCGCCAGCCCGGCTATCCCGCATACGCTGATACTTGGCCTGCGCGGTCTCAACGAAGAGCGGGCGATCTTCGTCTGACAGCAAAGCCGAGACGACACCGACAGCGCGGCTGGCATCTGTGACATGAATGGTCGGGCCATTGTCGCGGGCTGGATCGATCTTCACTGCGGTATGGGCAGGGGAGGTTGTCGCGCCGCCAATCAGCAAAGGCTGTTTCATATCCAGGCGCTGCATTTCGCGCGCAACATAGACCATTTCATCCAGGCTCGGCGTGATCAGGCCAGACAGGCCAATAATATCGACATTCTCTTCAATCGCTTTGGCGAGAATGTCTTCGCACGGCACCATGACGCCCATATCGACAATATCATACCCGTTACAGGCCAGAACGACGCCGACAATATTCTTGCCAATATCATGCACGTCGCCTTTCACCGTCGCCATCAGGACTTTGCCATTCGAGGCATCAACAGTGCCGAGCTCGATTTTCTCGGCTTCCATATAGGGGTCCAAATAGGCGACAGCGGCTTTCATCACGCGGGCCGATTTTACCACTTGCGGCAGGAACATTTTGCCCGATCCGAACAGATCGCCGACAACATTCATGCCGTCCATCAGGGGGCCTTCAATGACGTGTAATGGCCGCGCGGCAGCGGCGCGGGCTTCTTCAGTGTCTTCTTCAATGAACTCTGTGATGCCGTTGACCAGGGCATGCTCAAGCCGTTTGTTCACATCGGCTTCGCGCCAGGACATGTCCTTCTCGGCGGTCTTACCTTTCTGGCCGCGGAACCGTTCAGCATAATCGACCAGCGCTTCAGTGGCTTCATCATTTCGGTTGAGGATGACGTCTTCGACCAGCTCGCGCAGCTTTGGCTCAATCTCGTCATAGATGTCGAGCTGGCCAGCATTAACGATGCCCATGTCCATGCCTGCTGGGATCGCGTAGTAAAGGAAGACCGAGTGCATGGCGCGGCGCACGGGTTCATTGCCGCGAAAGCTGAACGAGACATTCGAGAGCCCGCCCGAAATGTGGCAGCCCGGGCAAGTCTCGCGGATCATTTTCGTCGCTTCAATGAAATCAACCGCGTAATTATTGTGCTCTTCGATCCCCGTCGCGACGGCGAAAATATTCGGGTCGAAAATAATGTCCTCAGGCGGGAAGCCGACCTCTTCGGTGAGGATCTTGTAAGCGCGTTGGCAGATTTCAATTTTTCGCGGCGCAGTATCGGCCTGGCCGACAGTATCGAACGCCATGACCACCACTGCCGCCCCATAGGACAAGCATTTGCGGGCCTGTTCGCGGAATTGATCCTCGCCTTCTTTCATCGAAATCGAGTTGACCACCGCCTTGCCCTGCACGCATTTCAGACCGGCTTCGATGACCTCCCACTTGGAGCTGTCAATCATCACGGGCACGCGGGCAATATCTGGTTCGGCGGCAATCAGGTTGAGGAAAGTGGTCATCGCCTCAGCGCCGTCCAGCATGCCCTCATCCATGTTTACATCGATGAT
>CAYGUD010000290.1:0-3649 GCA_964352865.1 uncultured Hyphomonas sp. | reverse complement strand
ATCATAGACAAATTCGATTTCCTCTTCGCCGGTTCCGTTGAGGATGATCTCCTGGATCTTTTCAGACAGTTTGTTCCAGGGGGTTTTCAGATCGAAGCCATAATGGTCTGCCAAAGCTTGCAAGGTTTGGGTCTGGTAAGGTGAAGCCTGTTTCGCCCATGGGGCGATGGCCCCATTCATCAGGTCGAGATCCTTGTCGGGAACGACCATGCCGGGATCAATTTTTAACTGCTGCCCGAGACCATCGCAGGTCGGGCACGCGCCAAACGGGTTGTTGAACGAGAATAGCCGCGGCTCAATTTCGGGAATTGTGAAGCCGGAAACCGGGCAGGCAAAATTGGCGCTGTAAGTGATCCGTTTCGGGGCTTTTTCCCCTTCTTCGACATCAGCATATTCCGCGATGGCAATCCCATTCGCCAGGGGCAATGCGGTTTCAAAACTCTCGGCCAGGCGCTGTTCCATGCCTTCGCGAACGACGATCCGGTCGACGACGACATCAATGTCATGCTTGTACTTCTTGTCGAGCGTTGGCGGCGTTTCGAGATCATAAAACTCGCCATCGACTTTGACGCGCTGGAAGCCATTTTTCAGCAGTTCAGCAAACTCTTTGCGATACTCGCCTTTGCGACCACGGATCATCGGCGCGAGGAGATAGAGGCGGGTGCCCTCGGGCAGCGCCATCGTGCGATCGACCATCTGGCTGATCGTCTGGCTCTCAATCGGCAAGCCGGTTGCGGGCGAATAAGGAATGCCGACCCGGGCCCAGAGCAGTCGCATATAGTCGTAGATTTCCGTGACAGTGCCGACCGTCGAGCGCGGATTGCGGCTGGTCGTTTTCTGCTCAATCGAGATGGCAGGCGACAGGCCTTCAATGCTCTCAACGTCGGGCTTCTGCATCAATTCCAGGAATTGCCGGGCATAAGCCGAAAGGCTTTCGACATAGCGGCGCTGGCCTTCAGCATAGATGGTATCAAAAGCGAGCGATGATTTTCCGGAGCCTGAGAGGCCGGTGACGACCACCAACTGATAACGCGGGATGTCGACATCAACGCCTTTGAGATTGTGCTCTTTGGCGCCGCGAACGCGGATAAACGGGGATTCTAGGGAAGACATGCGAGTAGCAACCTGATCGTTTCTTGTTTTTCAAGACGTGATGTGTGTCGTGAGTCCATTTTGGCGAGAAGATAGTATTTAGATCATTTACGGCGGATGGACAATCTTAATCCTTTGAAGCTAGGCAAATCGACATGGGGATGTAGCCGCTCGAGGTTGCATGATGGAATTCTATGGGCTTGTTCTCGATGTAGAGGCGATCATTCCCCTGGCAATGGTGTACCTGGTTCAATTCGGTGTTTTTACAATTCTGGCCTTTATAGCGAGACGCGGCGAGGCCCTCCGCTGGCATCCAGACTTGCTTAAAAGTGCCCGTGTCAATTGGTCATTCATTTTCGTCAACAGCCTGCTGGCGCCAGCTGTTCTGGTCCTGACCCAAATGGCAGATACGGGGTTCCGAGAATCGGGAATCCCGCGCCTTTCTGAAGAGTTCTGGCTGTTCGCGCCAGCCATCGTCCCGGCGCTCGCGGCGCTGGTTGTCGCAGATTTTGTCGATTATTGGAGCCACCGCCTCCGCCATGTGTCAGTCCTTTGGCCGATGCATGCTGTGCATCACTCTGACACGAAGATGCATTACCTGTCCTGGTACCGGGCGCACATTATCGAAATGGTCGTCATTCAGGGCGGCTATGTTTTGCTGGCAACCTGGATGGGCGCCTCGCCGTCTGCGGTTTTGGGCGTGGTTCTTTTCCGCGCTTTCCACCAGCAATATGTCCATATGGATGTCGACTGGACCCATGGCCCGCTAAAATGGGTTCTGGCCTCGCCGCGATTCCATAGATGGCATCATGCTGATCATCGCGACGCGTGGGACAAGAATTTTTCCAACATCTTTCCAATCTGGGATCGATTGTTTGGGACCTATTACTGCCCAGGCCCTTGTGAGGCCCCGCTCGGCTTTCCCGGCAATCCGGGCGAGAATTTCGTTCACCTGATGATCTTCCCGTTCAAGGAATGGGGCCGGATGCTCGCCTCGCAAGTTAGCCGTTTAAAACCATAAGACGCCTCTTCAAGCTCTGATTGAGCCAATTGATATGGTCGTTCTGGCGTGGGCTGGGTTTTTCTTGTGACAGAGAACAAAGAAAGAACAAACCGTTGACACGGTCATCCGTTGTGGATAGATGAAGAGACCGCGCGACACAGACGATTCGAATCTGTAAAGCGCGTGATCAAAATCGGAAGCCAAGAACGGAGAACGGAAAATGGCCGGATCAGTAAACAAAGTCATTCTTGTCGGAAATGTCGGCAAAGACCCAGAAGTGCGACAGTTTCAGAATGGCGGACAAGTCTGCTCATTCTCACTCGCTACCTCAGAAAACTGGAAAGACAAGAATACCGGCGAGCGCCGCGAAAAGACCGAATGGCACCGCATTTCTGTCTTCAGCGAAGGGCTCATCCGGGTTGTTCAAAGCTATGTCAAAAAGGGCTCGAAACTCTATATTGAGGGTCAGCTTGAGACGCGCAAATGGCAGGACCAGAATGGTCAGGACCGGTACTCAACAGAAGTTGTGCTGCGCGGTTTCGGCGCGACACTGACCATGCTCGACGGTCGCAGCAGCGAAGGTGCTGGCGGCGGCGGGTATTCCCAGGACTCAGTTGCTTATGGCAATCAAGGGCAGGGCGGCGGCCAGGGTGGCCCGCGTCAAATGGACGGCCCAGCGCAAGATTTCAGCCAGGACTTCGACGACGAAATCCCATTCTGATGACAGGCGCATCACGCTAAACTGATGGTTTGAAGATCTCGACCAAGTCAGAGGTCTGATTGCCACCCGCTTCAAGCGCGCCGCCAATCACATAAATCTCATCCCCGATCGCGACAGCGCCAAGCCCGTGACGGGGATGAGGCATATCTGGCACCGGCGTCCAGGCATCCGCGTCCGGATCATAGGCCCAGGCTTCAGGATAGACGCCGCCGCCATTGTCGAAATACTCACCGCCAAACGCATAGAGCCGCCCAGCCACTGTTGCGGCGGCTAGCCCAGCCTGGCCTTGCGGCATTGGCGCCGCGGTGCGCCAGCGATCCTCAGAGGCATCGTAAACCTCATGCGCAGGTGTGTTGCCGCCAGAGACAGTGCGCCCGCCCACAACGTGCCAGCTCGCGCCAATCATCGCTGCGGCGGCGCTATTGCGCGGTGTCGGCAACGGCGCGGCGGAGCCCCAGGCATCGTCCAGCCCTGTGAGCATGAAATGATCGGCAACGTCACGATGATCGTTCCAGCGCGCATTGGCGTCGCCATCTGGTTTGCGCCCACCGCAGACATGCAAGTGGTTGTTCACCACCCCTGAGACGCTTTCGCCATTTGGCTGCGGCAGGGACGGCGCGTCTGTCCACCCCTCACCGTCAAAAGCCCAGACCCCAGACTGCATGACCCAGACCGCCTGTTCTGACTCTGCCTGAAACCCGCCTATTGCCAAGAGACGATCTTGAAAGCTGATAAGGTTTGGATGATGGCGCGGTGCTGGCAGTGCTGCGGCGTCGGCCCCAAGACCTCTTGCGGGATCGAGCCTGATAAGCCGATACGTCACTCCGGAAATT
>CAYGUD010000289.1:0-3665 GCA_964352865.1 uncultured Hyphomonas sp. | reverse complement strand
ATAATCCCTGGAGAGATCGGATGGTCGCTAATCACGGCAAATCCGGTCTCGCGGAAAGACCGGCCTAACGCGTCAGCAAAAGCGGATTTATCCGCAGGCCATTGCTGGAATGAAATCGGTTCAAAATAATTCGTCATGTCAGTGTCATACGACGCCCCAAAAAAGAGGGGAAGTGCGGAACTTCCCCTATTCGTGTTTTTGATGGGTCTTACGGGACGTTTCTATGATTCCGGGATCACGCGCGGCATCTGCCAGCGGCCATCTTCGGTCTGGCAGACTTCCACAGGTTCGCGGATGATTGTGCCGTCTGGAAGCCGCGTTTCGCGGCGCACTGTGGTGCACTCATTCCCGGTGATCGGCGCCTCAGCGCCGCCCGCCAGGCCATAGTCTTCATCTGTCGGATAGGCGGGTACGCTTGGATAGGCCGGGGCGGTTCCATGAACCGGTTGGGAAACCGGAATCGGATTTGATTGCTGATAATCGGGATTTTCCCAGGCTGGGCCGGTCGGTGAGCGCGTCGGGGCATAGACATCGCCAAACCCTGATCCGGACGTTTGCGTGCCGCGATAAACAGGCGCGCCGCCATAAGCGTTGCCGCCATAGCTATTATAAGTGCGCGAGCAATCCGTTGAATCGGCGGCCACGCCGCTGCCAACAGCCGCGCCAAGCAAGCCGCCTATGACGGCGCCAGCAATTTCAGCCCCATCATCGCCGCGATCATGATAGTATCCGCGGTGACGACGGCCATAGCCGCGATGTCCGCGATAGCCTCTGTAGCGGTGATAGCCATTATCCGGCTCAAGTTCGCCGCCAATCGCGGCGCCAATCAAACCCCCAGCAACCGCGCCAACAAGACCGCCTGCCAGGCGGTCATTGTCTTTCTGACGTTCGCAAGCGGCGCTCGCTACAGATGGCTGGGCGCCCTGATAGTGGCCATAAGAATTGCCATAGCCCTCATGGTCAGCCTGGGCGGCTGGCACGAGGCAGAAGGCGGCAGCGGCCGCGAAAAGACTGGTTCGGATCATCAAGAGATTTCCCTTATTCAAAGGCGCACCCGCCCAATATGAGCAGTATTGCAAGAAATTTGCCTGATCCTATCTGAATGGAAGCTGAAGGCTGCGGCGCACCAGACACTGGACGTCGCGGCGTGTCACGCCCATGTTGTGCATATGGGATTGATAAAGACCGCTAAAAAAACGGCTGGACGCGCCCGCTATACAGCGGCGCAAGGCCTGCGCTCGGCCTGGTATGGCGGCCAGTATGCATTAGCGCGTCGGCGCTCTGCCGGGTTCAATCGCCCAGGGGAGCCTGTATTCAAGCCGGCAAACAAGCCCGATCTGAAAGCCTTGCGCAAAGCCTATTTCGACTTGTTTCGCCAGGACCGGGCGAATGTTGAAGCGGGTTTGTACCCGGATCCGGTGCAGCGTGAACTGCGATTGCGCGATTTTCCCAGAACAGTGCGGCGCGCGCAGCGTTTTCTGAAGGATGTCAGTGATGTCGACCGAAGACGCCTCGACCGCGATGGCACAGAAGTCCGGCAGAATGAGGCGGCTGATCCTGCCCGTTTCCCAGCCTATTATCGGCAAAACTTTCACTATCAGACCGATGGCTGGCTCAGCGAAGACAGTGCCGAAATCTATGATCACCAGGTCGAGGCGCTGTTTACGGGCGCCGCAGATGCGATGCGGCGGATAGCGCTGGCGCAATTGGTGGGCCAGATGCAGGGCGCCGATCAAAGGAAGGTCCAGGTATTGGACCTAGCCTGCGGCACAGGCCGGTTTATGAGCCAGGTGATGAGCGCCATGCCGAAACTGCAACTCACTGGCCTCGACCTCTCGCCGCCTTATGCGCAAGCGGCCCGCGAACATGTGAAACACTGGCCGCAGGTTGAGATTGTCGAAGGCGCCGCCGAAGCGCTGCCATTTGAAAGCGACAGTTTCGATCACTTGATCTCGATCTTTCTGTTCCACGAATTGCCACCGCGCATCCGCCCGCTTGTGATTGCTGAAGCGGCCCGCGTATTAAAACCTGGCGGCACGTTTATCGTCGCGGACAGTTTGCAATTCGGCGATAATCCGGGCGTTGACGGATTTCTGGAATATTTCCCGGAAGGATTCCATGAACCTTATTACAAGGGCTATCTGAACTGGGCGTTTGACCCGCATATGCAAGCGGCCGGGTTCACATCCGTGGGCCTGGATCTTGCCTTCCTCACCAAAGTTCGCGTTTGGCGAAAAGACACATAGGAGGTCGCCATGGCTGACCGAAGACTCATGCTCATCACAGGCGCTTCTGCCGGAATAGGCGAGGAATTCGCCAAACAATATGCGGCGCTAGGCTGGGACCTGGCGCTAACGGCGCGTCGTGCCGATCGACTGGAAAAGCTGGCCCGCGATATGGAAGAGAAGTATCGGGTGGCAACGATTGTCGTCTCGCAAGACCTGGCCCGGGCCAATAGTATCGATGCGATCTTGAAAGAGATCAAAGAAGCCGGCCGCCATGTCGACGGCGTCGTCAACAATGCCGGGTACGGTCTGCCGGGCACATTCTTCAATACCAAGTGGAAAGATCAGGCAGCGTTTCTGCGCGTGCTCTATACGGCGCCGATCGAACTGACTCATAAAGTTCTGCCGGGTATGGCCGAACGGGGGTTTGGGCGGATCATCAATGTCGCGTCGCTGGCCGGTTATACGCCTGGCTCGAACGGGCACACGCTCTATGCCAGCGTCAAATCCGGGATGATAAAATTCTCTGAAAGCATCAATGCAGAAGCCAAAGCGGCTGGCCATGATGATGTCCATTGCACCGCGCTCTGTCCCGGCTTCACCTGGTCGGAATTTCACGATGTGAATGGCACGCGCGAGAAAACCAATGAAATGCCAGACTGGTTGTGGATGGAAGCTGCGCCCGTCGTTGAAGCCGGAATCAATGCCTGTGAGAACGGTCACCCGGTGGTTGTCCCGGGCGCTGTGAACAAGGGTCTGGCAACGCTCAGCAAGGTTTTGCCAGAGCCGCTCGGTCGAATGATGGTAGGGGCGCAATCCAAGCGCTTCCGCAATGCAGAGTAGACAGGCGCTTGCGGGCGCGCCGGAAGCGCCCTAGGTGACTTAAAACAATTACGGAGCAAGCGCGTTGAGAGACCTACTTTGGGCCCTGCATAGTTATTTTCTATCGCCAGTGCTGACGATCTTTTTCATCGGACTTCTGATTTATGTGATCCTTGGATGGTTGATGGTCGGCGGCGTCGTCGACAATCGCAATCAGACCGTGCGGTCGATTTATGGCTTCCTGTTCTCGATCATCGAGCCAGTGGCCAAGCCACTCCGGCGGATCATCCCGCCGCTGGGCGGCCTGGATCTTTCCATTCTGGTCATCGCCCTGGCCATTCCATTTCTCAGAGACTGGCTGTTGCCGCGTCTGATCCTCGCCATCCCGTTTTAAGGATTTGTCCGGCCAGGTGGTGACGAATCTCTTGCCCGGCTCTAAGGCAGGGCCGCTAGCCATGGGAGCGGATGGATCATGACGACACAAGTGATCTCGGGAAAACAAGTCGCGGCAGACGTTCGCGCGAAAGTCAAAACGGCGGTCGAAAGCCTGCCAGGACAGCCGACCCTTGCGGTTGTTCTGGTCGGCGAAGATCCGGCCAGTCAGGTCTATGTCCGCAG
>CAYGUD010000288.1:0-3668 GCA_964352865.1 uncultured Hyphomonas sp. | reverse complement strand
GACGTAACCGGTTTTGGCGCCGGTCTGGGGCTGGAAGGCAACCGTTTGATCATTGCCAGCAGCTTTGGCTTCGTCGCGGCGATGGATGCGACGAACGGTACAGAGCTCTGGCGCACAGAAACAGAAGCGCCCATGACCGGCTCTCCGACCATCAAGGATGACCGAATCTTCGTATCTTCGAACAATAATGAAGTTCTCGCATTGGATCTGCAGACTGGCGAATTGATCTGGAGTGATCAGGCGATTGCGGAATCTGCCCGCGTTCTGGGGTCACCAAGCCCTGCCGCGGTCGAGGAGATTGTTGTCGCGCCGTATTCGTCAGGCGAAGTGATTGCATATCTGGCTTCGAATGGCCGTCGCTTGTGGAGCGAAGCGCTTGCCAGTGTTGGACAGTTTACGCCGATTTCCTCGATCAATGACATTGGCGGCCGGCCCATTCTTGGGGGCGGTCTGGTCTTTGCCGCGACACAGTCTGGTGTGTTTGCTGCGATTGACGGCCGCACGGGCAACCGCGTGTGGCAGCAACCGATCGGAACCACGCAGGCCCCAGCGCTTGTTGGCGAGTATATCTTCATTGTCGGAGTCGACGCGGAACTCGCGTGTATCAAAGCTGGAACCGGACAAGTTGTCTGGGTTCAAGAACTCGCAAAATTTTCCAATGAGAAGAAAGAGAAAGGTCGATTGACCTATGCTGGACCAATCATTGCGTCGGGACGGATCCTGATTGTCTCGTCTCAGGGAGAGCTAATTGCCTTTGATCCGCAGACAGGTGATGAAACAGACCGCTTGAAACTTGGTGATCCAGTCTATATCGAGCCGATTGCTGTTCAGGACAAGCTGGTTGTCCTCACTGATGATGCGCGTCTAATCGCCATTCGCTAACGCGAACGAGGCGCGCACCCATTTTAACTGAGGCGCGCTATGCCATTAAAGATTGCCATTGTTGGACGCCCGAATGTGGGTAAATCGACTTTATTTAACCGCCTTGCCGGGAAACAACTGGCGCTGGTTGATGATCAGCCAGGTGTAACGCGTGACCGCAAGGAAGCGGAAGGCCGCCTGGCCGACCTACCGCTCATTCTGATTGATACGGCCGGGTTTGAAGATGTTTCAGACGACTCCCTTGAAGCGCGCATGCGACAGCAAACAGAAATCGCCATTCGCGAAGCCGAACTGGCGCTTTTTCTGATTGATGCCCGCGTTGGTGTGACGGCGATGGACGAACGGTTCGCACAAATTCTCAGACGCGCAGACATGCCGATTGTACTTGCGGCGAACAAAGCTGAAGGCAAAGCTGGTGATCAAGGGCTTCTTGAAGCTTGGAATCTTGGGCTCGGCGAACCCGTCGGATTGTCCGGCGCGCATGGTGAGGGGCTTTCAGACCTGTATGCCGGTTTTCGCGAAGCGCTCGGCGAAGAAGCTTTCGAAGAGGCGCTAAAAGAGGAAGAAGCCGAAGAGCAAGACACGTTCAATCACGGAATTCTCGACCAGCTTGAAGGTCTGGACATGGACGATCCGTACATGAATGAGTCAAAGCTCAGTGCGGCGTTTGAAAAAGCCGGCATTGATGATGAGGCCGAAGGCGAAGCGATTGAAGAAGCCAAGGCCGCGACGAAAGTTCGTCCGATCCGCCTGGCAATTGTCGGTCGACCGAATGCGGGCAAGTCGACGCTGATCAACCAGCTGGTTGGTGAGCAGCGCATGCTGACCGGTCCAGAGGCTGGGATTACGCGCGATTCGGTGACTTTGCGCTGGGCCTGGGAAGGCCGGGAAGTGCGGCTGGTTGATACAGCCGGATTGCGCCGCAAATCGAAAGTTCAGGAGCGACTCGAAAAGATGTCGACGGGTGAAACCGTACGGTCTCTGAAATATGCAGATGTCGTCGCGCTGATCATGGACCCAGAGGATTCGTTCGAGAAGCAGGATCTGCAAATTGCTGATCTTGCATTGCGAGAGGGTCGCGCAGTCGTTTTCGTGGTGTCTAAATGGGATACGATCAAAAATCACGGCATGGCGATGAAAGAACTCGAGCGGCGGCTGAAAGAACACCTACCGCAAGCCAGGGGTGCGGCCCTGGTGACATTGTCAGGTTTGACCGGAAAGCGGGTTGAGCGACTGATGCCAGCTGTCGCAAAAACCTATGATGACTGGTGCGCACGCGTGAAGACCGGTGATCTCAATCGTTGGCTGCGATACATGATCGAGCGCAATCCGCCGCCAAGCGTTCAGGGTAAGCGCATCAAACCGCGCTATATGGCGCAAATCAAAGCCCGCCCGCCGACATTTGTATTGATCGCCTCTCGCGGGGACCAGATGCCGGAACAATATAAAAGGTATTTAGTAAACGGGCTGCGGGAAGCATTTTCGCTTCCGGGCGTGCCAATTCGATTGATCGTCAAACAAGGCGCAAATCCGTATGCCGACAAAGCGCGGCGCAAGCATTAGGCGGGCAACTGGGAACAATCCCCGGTATAAACTCCACTTTAAGTAGTTTTTGGTATCTGGCGTCCGAGAAGGAATGCCATGATTCAGACAATCGAACCCCTTGCGAATGACAATGCCGAAGCCATCGTTTCTGGTGCGACACCGCTCTCTCATTTCTATGCCAAGTTAATTGCGGAGAATTGCACTGACCCGATCGCAATTCTGGACTCCAGGGCCAATATGGAATGGGTCAACGCGGCGTATGAGGCGGTGACAGGGTATTCGACGAAGGAATGTATAGGGCGAACGCCTGGCGATCTGCTGACGGGGCCAGAGACAGACCGAGATGCGATGCGTCAATTGATGCGCGCTGGACCTGAAAAACGCTCAGTTCAATGCGAGATTCGTCAGTATCGAAAATCTGGTGAAGCTTATTGGGCGGATATCAACCTTACGCCCATCTGTGATGACAAGGGAGACGTCTCACATTTTCTTGTCGTCGCGCGTGATGTATCCGAGCGGAAAACGCTGGAGCGCGATCGAGAGCTAGCCCGCAAAAACGAACGTTTGCGCCAGGCCGAACGCCGGGTCCTGTCAAAGACGACAGAATGGCTGTACGCGGCGAGGTCTCTGGAAGATCTGTTCGATGTGGTACAGTGTTGTGCGCCGAAACTCATGCCGGCCAGCAGCGGGGCTTTGTATATTTATTCGAATTCGCGTGACGTTCTGGATCTTGCAATTGCGTGGGGTGACGCGCCGCCGCCAAGCTATATCGAACCCGATGATTGCTGGTCGCTGCGTCGCGGCCGTGCGTATCATTACGGTATGGAAGATATTGAGTTCCCTTGCGGTCATTATCACGAAGATGTTTCATCCTCATTCTGTTTGCCGTTGCTCGCCCATGGCGAAACGATTGGCATGCTGTGGTGTCATTCCGACGAAACAGAAACGCACGAAGACCAGAACCACGCGCGCTATTGGGACGTCGCTTTGATGTTGGCCGAACAAGTGAGCCTGACAATTGCGAATGTTCGGTTGCGTCAGGAGCTTCAGGATCGCTCAATCAAAGACCCGCTGACGGGGCTGTGGAATCGGCGCTATTTCCTCGATTGCCTACGCCGCGAAAAAGGCCGTGCGGATAGCAATGCCCTCGGTTTTGCGCTGATTTCCATCGATATTGATCACTTCAAGAGATTCAATGATCATCACGGCCATGATGCTGGAGATCTGGTCCTGCGCCGTGT
>CAYGUD010000287.1:0-3675 GCA_964352865.1 uncultured Hyphomonas sp. | reverse complement strand
TTCAGCGAATATCAAAACCGGGCTGATCAGCCCTTCTTCCATTGCGGTTGCGAGCAATTGTGCATTGCGATCTGATTGCGACATGAACTGTGCCCTCCAGCCAGAGCGGGCTTGACCTAGCCCGCGACATGATGTGTTGCCTGTCCTAACTAGATTCGGCGGCGTGCACGCGCCATAATGCGGTCAAATATCACTGTCAGGACGAACAATATGTTTAAACTGTTTACATGGTGGAATGGCGTCAGCCCCGGTGGCTGGTTCGACATCAAGCGTCGCGGCGCTATGATCGGCGAAGATGAGTATGGCAATCGCTATTTCGAAGACCGTAAAACGTCTGTCGAAGGGCGAAAGCGTCGTTACGTGATCTATAATGGTGTTGCTGAACCGTCCAAAGTTCCACCGGAATGGCATGGCTGGCTACATTACACATTTGATGAACCACCAACCGAAGCACCGCTCAAGCGTCAGAGCTGGGAAACCGATCATACTCCGAATATGACTGGGACGGTGTTTGCTTATCGACCAAAGGGTAGTCTGCGCGAAGGCGGCGAGCGCCGTGACGCAGATGCCGATTATGAGGCTTGGGATCCGGATGCGTGAATCTGTCTTTGAAACTTTAGTAGGCCTCGGCGTCCTGATCGTTGCAGGTGTCTTTCTGTGGTTCGGTCTGGCGCGCGGCGCGGATGCTGGCGCAGCAGGCGAAACCGTTGAAATTGGTGCGCGATTTAGCAGCGCGGCAACGATCGATCGTGGCACAGATGTTCGTATGGCCGGCGTGAAAATCGGAACCGTCCGCGATGTTGCGCTCGACCGGGACCGTGCAGAGGCGCTGGTCACATTCGCGGTCAGCGCAGATATATTGCCGCTTGGTGATGGCACGAGCGCGAGAGTGCAGTCTGAAGGGCTGCTTGGCGGCGCCTATATCAATCTTGAACCCGCGGAAGGCTTTGGTGAAATCCTGGCTTGCGGCGCTGGCGAAGAATTGTTCGGGGATACAGGTTGCGGCGAAATCCTATACGCGCAGGGCTCTGTAGATCTGATGACCCTGTTCGCCTCATTCGCTACAGGCAATGGCGGCGGTGGAGACAGCGAGTGATCCGCGCGCTTGGGCTGGGCATTACGGCACTTGGACTACTCGTACTTGCGCATGCGCAAGAGGCTAATCAGGGTGTTCGCGACCTCGAACAGGAATTGTTCGGTGTCGAAGGCGAGGCCGATACGGAAAACGGCCTCGACGAGGAGATTACGGCAACTCAGAAGCGCAACTATCAGCAGAAAGACACAGTGATTGTCAGGGCGCTCGACAAGATTACGGGTCGGTCGACAGATTTTGAAATGAATCAGGGAGAACCAAAAGTCTACGGTTCTCTGCGCATCGATCTGGAGACTTGCTACCAAACACCGCCAGAGGAGCCTCCAGAGAGTGCCGCGTTTTTGCGAATCACTTCAGCGACCAGCAAACAGGTCCAGACCATGGCGGCGCCGCGCGACCTGACGGAAGAAGAGATCCTGGCTTCAGAAGCAGAAGATGCTGATATTCGTTTTTCGGGCTGGATGTTCGCATCGTCGCCGGGTCTGAGTGCACTTGAGCATCCGGTCTACGATATTTGGGTGATCGCTTGTAGTGAGATTGATCCGTCAGAACTCGCACCGCTCGCGCCAAACGAGTAAAAGTCGGCGTCGACTTGAAGCGCATTTGCGAGCTGGGATCGAAATTCGTCTCTGCTGATCTCTTCAAGGCCAAACTGCTCCAGGTGTGGATTATGGAACTGCGCGTCCAGAAGCTGGAATCCACCAATTTTCAATCGCGCGACCAAATGGACCAGGGCGACCTTCGAGGCATCTGTCGCCCGAGAAAACATGCTTTCACCAAAGAACGCCCCGCCAAGCGAAACCCCGTAAAGCCCGCCAACCAATTCATCGTCGTCTGTCCAGCACTCGACGCTGTGCGCGTGACCCTGGCGGTGCAGCGCCCCATAGAGGTTCAGGATCGCATCATTTATCCAGGTCGCCGGCCGCGACTCATGCGGTTCCGCACAAGCTTCAATGACGCGATTGAAGGCCGTATCGACAGTGACCCGAAATGGATTCTGCCGGACCGTTTTTCGCAATCGTTTTGGGACGTGAAACCGGTCGAGCGGAAGGACACCGCGCGCGTCCGGATCCATCAAAAACAGCCTCATGTCCTGACGTGAATCAGCCATCGGGAAGACCCCGCGTCGATAGCAATCAAGAAGATCTGTGGTGTCGAACCGGTCAGACATGGCCGCCGTCTATTTCAGGCCGAGGAAACGCTCCAGCCAGTGAATGTCATAATTGCCGTCGACAACATCCTGAGCTTCGACCAGCTTGCGATGCAAAGGCAGCGTCGTATCAACCCCGCCAACCACCATTTCATCAAGCGCCCTGCGCAGGCGCATGATACACTCATTGCGCGTGCGGCCATGGACGATCAGTTTGGCGATCATGCTGTCATAATGCGGCGGCACCGTATATCCCGCATAAGCGGCACTATCGAGACGCACATCTGGTCCGCCCGGTGCGTGAAAATCCGTTATCTTTCCGGGGGATGGAACGAAAGTCTCATGATGTTCAGCATTGATGCGGCATTCAATGGCATGACCGACCAGGAGCACGTCATCTTGCGTGAATGACAATTTCTTGCCGTCCGCGACCCGGATCTGCTCCCGGATCAAATCGATCCCGGTAATCATTTCTGTGACCGGATGTTCGACTTGAATGCGGGTATTCATTTCGATGAAGTAGAAATTTCCATCTTCATAGAGGAATTCCATGGTGCCGGCGCCGCGATACCCGAGCTTCTTGACGGCTTTGGCCACGATCATCCCGATATCTTCGCGTTGAGCCTGATTAAGCGCAGGAGACGGGGCTTCTTCGAGCACTTTCTGGTGTCGGCGTTGTAATGAGCAATCGCGCTCCCAGAGATGGCAGACATTGCCATGCGTATCGGCAATCACCTGGATTTCGATATGGCGTGGTTTGCCGAGATATTTCTCTAGATAAACGGCGTCATCGCCAAAAGCAGCTTTCGCTTCTGTCTTCGCAGTTTTGATGGCGTTCTCGAGGTCTTTTTCGGTTTCCGCCACTTTCATGCCGCGACCACCGCCGCCCGAAGCAGCTTTGACCAGAACAGGATAACCGATCTTCTTGGCAACTTTCTTGCCTTCGCTGATCGACGTGATGCCGCCTTCCGATCCAGGCACGACGGGCACACCAGCTTCGATCATGGCTTGTTTAGCGGCGATCTTGTCGCCCATTGTGCGAATATGCTCTGCGGTTGGTCCGATAAAGACCAGATCATGGGCTTCAACCATTTCCGCGAACTGAGCGTTTTCGGATAAGAAGCCATATCCAGGATGGATGGCATCCGCACCGGTGATTTCAGCGGCAGCAATAATTTGAGATTTCTTCAAATAGCTTTTCGCGCTTGGGGCAGGGCCAATACAGACACTTTCATCAGCAAGACGAACGGCCATGGCATCGCGGTCAGCCTCAGAGTGAACTGCCACAGTGGCAATGCCCATTTCCTTGCAGGCGCGGTGGATGCGCAACGCGATCTCGCCGCGATTGGCGATGAGGACCTTTTCAATCATCGATTCCTAGTCCCTATTCGACCACGATCAAAGCTTCACCGAACTCAACAGGTTGAGAATC
>CAYGUD010000286.1:0-3677 GCA_964352865.1 uncultured Hyphomonas sp. | reverse complement strand
CAAGTGCCGGAAGGTGAGATTCTGGTCGCTCTTGTCGATGAATTGATCGCAGATATTAGAGTGAGACGCTAATTTATTTTCTTATAAAAGCGGTGTTTAGCTGATTATTGTCGCGTTAAATCCGACCGAGCCCAGGCGCGACTTATAAAGCCGAATGGGCGACACACCGGACCGGCAAAATCTTAAACTGACCTGGAATGACTGGTGGGATGACCGGTTTTCATTACAGGCGGGCGCAAGTCCCAATGTGGCAAGCGCGCTGAACCAATTTCCATTTCTTGCATCCGCCCGCGAAGCGCAACGCCCGCCGCCGGGGCGATGGCGAACCTGGCTATTCGTTGGCGGAAGAGGTGCTGGCAAGACCCGGGCAGGCGCAGAATGGACGCGCTTTGCGGCTCTGCAAGGCGGCTGTCAACGCATCGCGCTGATCGGGCCAACGCTCGGCGATGCCCGCGAAGTGATGATTGAAGGCCCGTCGGGATTGCGCGAGATCGAACCGGATCCGAATGCGCGGCCGCACTATAGTGTCTCGCGCCGGCGGCTGGAATGGCAGAATGGCGCGGTCGGACTGATCTTTTCGGCCGAAGACCCGGAAAGCCTGCGCGGCCCGCAATTTGATGCCGCCTGGTGTGATGAAATTGGCGTCTGGGCGCGCGGCGAAACCGTGTGGAACAATTTACAATTTGGCCTTCGCCTTGGTGAGGCGCCGCGCTGCGTCGCAACCACCACGCCGCGGCCAGTGCCCCTGGTCAAGCGCCTGATGAGCGGCGAGGCCGTGACGACGCACAGCGCAACGCGTGACAATGCCGACCATCTGGCACCGGGTTTCGTCGACAGTGTTGAAGCGGCTTATGCCGGAACCGCGCTGGCCCGGCAGGAGCTGTTTGGTGAATTGCTCGAAGACCTGGAAGGCGCAATCTGGCGGCGCAGCGATATTGATCGCAACCGGGTTGCGCTTATCCCGCCGCGATTTGAGGACCTGATCGTCGCGATTGATCCGCCCACCACCAGTCACGCCCATTCAGATGCGTGCGGGATCATCGCTGTCGGCACCCGTATGGCGCCCGGCTTTGGCGAGAAGGCGTTTATTCTGGCGGATGCGACCGTGCGCGGACTGCCGCCGTCTGACTGGGCCGCGCGGGCTGTCGCGCTGGCCGCAAAATTCGGTGCCTCCCGGATAGTGGCGGAAGCCAATCAGGGCGGGGAAATGTTGCGCACTGTTTTGGAAAGCGCCGGTTGTCCGCTGCCCGTTGAACTGGTCCATGCCCGGCTCGGAAAGCGCGCCCGGGCGATTCCCGTCGCGGCTTTGTATGCGCAAGGCAAAGTCGCGCATGTCGGCTGTTTCGATGCTCTGGAGGATGAAATGTGCCAGTTCGGAACTGACGGATTTTCCGGCTCACCTGACCGTGTGGATGCGCTTGTCTGGGCTGTTTCGACGTTGATGCTGAACGCCCAGGGCCTGCCGCGCATTCGGGCGCTCTAGCGGCCCGTCCGGAACGCTTTGCGGCCGAGATATTTGTTCTTTTTGGCAGCAGCATCCGGCGCCGGTGCGGCAGGTGTCTCAGGCTGTGTCTCTGGTGCTTTTGTAACATCACCGCTCAGGATTTGCCGGACATAGGCCAGCGCCGAGCTGCCTGTGTTCACTTCGATTTCAGGGGCGCTTTTATCTAGTCGCCGGGCCAGCAATTTGACATGGTGCGGTGACAGGCCCTCAAGGGTTTTCTCAAACACATCAGCGCCAAGTGTCGTTTTGAGGGTCAGCAAATCATCGCGCGTCAGTCCTGCCGCAATCACTTGCTTGCGAGCGAGCTTGATCGCTGCCGCCACCAAGTCCGTGTCTTTGACCCGTGGAAACAGGGCCTCATTGCTGAGGACTGCCGTGAGGGCGGTCCGTCCATTATCCGTCAGAGCCATTATTTATGCTGCCACATTGGTCGATTGCGCGGCAAGTTTTGCCTGCACTTCCTGATATAGCATATTCACTGTGGTCAGGGCATCCCCCGGCCATTTCTGCGCCAAAGTCGGATTCGCGCCCAGCTCAACCGGGTTGGCGGCGAAGTCAGATTTTTGCGGAATAACCGTCTGGAAAATATCATATTCACTGTCCGGATCAGCCGCGCCGTCGCGCATCGCTTCGAGGACAATTGTCTGATGCGGCGAGCCATCGAACTTGGTCGGCAGGACGACTGGGCGATTGTTGAGGCCGCGCTTCTTGAGACTGTCAATGATGTCGCCCGTGAACAAGTCCAGACCCAGCGTCGACATGAAGTCCGGAATCGTTGGGACAATGATCAGATCAGAGGCCGACAGCGTCGCTTCGGTCATCGCGGAAATGCCAGGCGGACAATCACAAATGACGACATCATACTGCTTGCGCAGATCCGCCATATCCTGGCGCAGACGTAGGCCAACCCGGCCTTCAATCGCGGTCATCGAATAACCTTGCTCGGTAAGGATATAGATCAGCTCGCGTTCTGCTCGGCGCAAACCGGGTGTCGCGGGAACCAGAGACAGATCCAGTGGCTTGCCCATAAAGGTCACATCACTGGCATTTGGCACAATGAATTTGGTCATGTGTGCGAAACATTCGCCGAGGAAATTCTCACGCAAATAGTCAGAGACATTGGTGTAATTATGGATCGCGTCATACAGGCGCTCATCGCCATTCTCGCCATAGATCAGCAGCGAGGCATTGGCCTGGCTATCGAGATCGACGACCAGCGTCTTATAGCCTTCCGCCGCAAAGGCTTCGGCCAGCGAAACCGTGGTGGTGGTTTTGCCGACACCGCCCTTGGAATTGGCAACAGATATCACACGTCCGAGCATAAAGCCCCCTTACGAAACCGCACTTTGCGCGCCTAATTTTTCCCCGAGATCCCTCTTTTGCGGGGATCTATTCAGCTCATTACCGTTCAAATCGCCTGAAAAGACTTAATAAACCGGAAACGAATTCGACCGGGTCCAGCCCGCGCTAGTTTGCTCATCGTTGAGAGATGAGGAGGTTGGCAGCGCGCGATATGAAAATGCCCTGGTCAAAACCTGAGACGAAAAATGCCCAGCCGCTGATTGCTCTGGCCAATTTGCCAAATGCGGCTTGGGGGCGTGCCGACCCGGCGGCCCTCATCCGTGATGGCTATACCGGCAACGCGATTGCTTATCGTTGTGTGCGGATGATTGCCGAAGCCGCTGCTTCGATTGAGCTGATCAGCGACACAGACCCCGTCCAGCGCCTGCTCACTGAGCCGTCGCCGGAGGAATCTGGCCGGGCACTTCTCGAGCGGCTCTATACCGACTTGCAAATCACGGGAAATGCCTGGCTCGAAGCGGTCACGTTGTCGCATGAAACGGAACCTCGCGGGCTGTTCTCGCTACGCGTTGATTGTGTCCGTGTGCAGCGCGATCAGACTGGAAGACTGACCGGCTATGCCGTGAAGCTGAAGCGCGGCGAGCGGCTGATCAAGCCGGCATCTGATGGCTGGAGCCCGGTGTTGCACCTCAAACTCTATCATCCCGCAAACAGTTCATACGGCCTGTCGCCATTGGCGGCAGCACGTCCCTGGAGCTGGACAACGGCACGGTACCTGCCTTTACGGGCAGCGCCGGCGTGTGTGCGATTGAGCTGGACGTCGTCGGACCCGCGGGCGTGTATGACAATACCGGGCGAGTCACCGGCGGCC
>CAYGUD010000285.1:0-3717 GCA_964352865.1 uncultured Hyphomonas sp. | reverse complement strand
CCGAGTAGCCAAGTCACTCGAAAGAGTCGGGCACACCGCGGGGACCTGGTTGGATGCGCAGGCGTCTGGCATTAGGTTTGATGGAATCGATATTGTATTGATTGCTTTGTCTGATCAGCGCCATGATGCCCTGAAATTATGTGCCCATTTGCGGGCGCTCAAGGAAGCGCGTGATTTTTCGATGATCGTCACGTGTTCGATGAAACACCAGCCACAAGGCCTGGAAGCCCTGCGCATAGGCGCGTCTGATGTCATCCTGACACCGCTCGATGTGTTGGAGTTGCAGGCCCGGGTGCGCACTCAGACACGGCGTAAGCGCTATGTCGATATTTTGCGCCAACGTGTTGATCGTGGTCTCGAGCTATCCGTGATTGATCATCTCACAGGGCTATACAATCGCCGCTATATGCTCGAGCGCTTGCAGCTTTGGATGCAACGTTCAGCGGTAAGCGAAAAGCCAGTGTCGATCGTGTCGTTCGATATTGATCACTTCAAAGCAGTGAATGATAAATATGGGCACGAAGCTGGAGATTTGGTCTTGCAGAGCTTTGCTTCTCGCTTGCGAACAAATATTCGCCCTCAGGACATTGCCTGCCGACCCGGCGGTGAAGAGTTTTTGCTAATAATGCCGGACACGCGCGAAGATCTGGCGACTGTGGGCGCAGAGCGTATCAGAGAGGCGATTGCTTCTGAGCCTTTCCATATCGAGCGCGATGATGAAGATATCAAAGTCACTGTTTCTGCCGGCATCGCGACCTATCATGGCGAAGAAGGCTTGCTTGCGGACTTCCTGTATCAGGCGGATCAAGCGCTCTACCGCGCTAAGCAGAACGGCCGGAACCGAATAGAGACCATTGCGGCATAAAAAAAGCCAGGCGCAGAGCCCGGCTTCTTATATCGTTTGAAACGCGAAGATCTATTTGATCTTGCCTTCCTTGAATTCAACGTGCTTCTTCGCAACCGGGTCATACTTACGCTTGACCATTTTTTCAGTCATGTTGCGTGGATTCTTCTTCGTGACGTAGAAGAAGCCCGTGCCTGCAGTCGAATTCAGGCGGATTTTGATCGTTGCCGGTTTGGCCATTGCGGTGCACCTTCATTTGAGGGCTATAACTTGAAAACGCGTCTAATGATGGTTTGAGAGGCGGAAGTCAACCGGTCTGCGCATCAAATTCGATCGGCGGAATGCCCGGACCGGGTCCATCGCAAGAATGGTGGTCCCAAATCGTCTTTTCCGTTCAGCCGTGCTTCGATTTCGCCCAGCATGAACCGTGTCACATTCGGTAGATCCAGGTCGAGCGCATCGCGCAATGAGACCCATTGCAAGTCGTGCAATTCGGCGCCGTCCAGCGGAGGTCGGTCATCGATCAGGACTTGCTCAGCGTCAGCCATGAAGAAGCGTGCGTCGAATCGTTTCGGGCGATAGGGCGGGGTGACAGCTCGGCCAATAAACTGCAAATGCGACAGCGCCGGGGCGATATCCATATCGTAAAGTAGCTGCCAGCCCTCCGGAGCGTTCGCAGGCATTTCTGCGGATCGCCCAATAAGTAAGCCTGTTTCTTCAAAGGTTTCGCGGATCGCGGTCAGCGCGAAAGCTCGCGGAACCCGCCGCGCCTGGAAGCGCAATCGCGTTTCTTCAATTGGGTCCAGTTCGCTAAAGCTTGTTACCCGGCCGTCCTGCGGATCTACACGACCGCCAGGGAAGACGTACTTGTCTGGCATAAAATCATGACGTCCAGATCGTTTGCCCATCAGGACGCGGGGTAGGGCCTGGTCACGGCGGACAAGAATGAGCGTTGCCGCGTCACGCGGCCGCGGACTGGGTCTGTCTTTCAAAATCACTTCGGCCGCGTCTTCGCGGTCATAGGCCGTGCCAAGATCCTGGCCAAGATCCGGTTTGCTCATCGCTTACGTTTTCCTTTGCCGCCCGCTTTGCCTTTTCCGCGCTTCATGCTGCCAGAGCCTTTGCGGCGATCAAAGCGGTTCCCCCGCGTCCGGGGCTGTAATTTCTCTCCGGGCTTGCGTGGGCGCGGATCGGAAAGGATCTCGAGAAGCATACCGCCTTCGAGCGGGGTCACTTCGATCAAGCGAACAGTGACAGGTTGGCCGAGTTCATAGCGTTTGCCAGAGGCATCCCCGACCAGCGCCTGAGCCGCTTCATTGTGGCGCCAATATTCATCCGAGATCCGCGAGGCCGGGCAGAACCCATCTGCACCGGTTTCGGCCAGCTTGATAAACAGGCCGGATGCGGTGACGCCAGTGATGCGTCCTTCAAACTCAGCGCCGACGCGATCGGCCAGGAAGTGAGCCAGGTAGCGATCGGTTGCCTCGCGTTCGGCGGCCATGGAGCGGCGTTCGGTGATAACAAGGTGTTCAGCGACCTCGTCGAGCTGCGCAGCTTGCTTATCGGCCAGACCATCGGGACCAAATCCGAGTGACTTGATCAGGGCGCGGTGAACAATCAGATCGCTATAGCGGCGGATCGGGCTGGTGAAGTGGGCATACTTTTCCAGGTTGAGACCGAAATGTCCTATATTTTCAGGGCTATATATGGCCTGGCTTTGCGTGCGTAGAACGATTTCGGACACCGCTTGCGCGTTGTCGCCCTCTTGAAAGTCGGCGAGCAGGTTGTTGAAGCGCCGGGTTTGCGTTCGCTCTCCAAGCGGCCATTTGATGTCCAGAGTTTTCAGAAACTCTGACAAAGCCGCAATTTTGGCATCCGAAGGCGCATCATGGACGCGGTAAAGGAGGCCGATTTTCTGCCGTTCTAATTCCTCTGCGGCGCAGACATTGGCCTGAATCATCAGCTCTTCGATCAGCTTATGGGCATCGAGCCGCTCTTTTGTGCGAATCCCGGCGACGGTGCCGTCTTTGGCAATTTCGACTTTGCGCTCAGGCAAGTCGAGTTCAAGCGGGCCGCGCTTTTCCCGGGCTTGCGATAGCGCTGCATAGGCCCTCCATAGCGGCTTCAAGACGCTGTCCAGAAGTGCCGCCGCTCGATCCGTGGGTTTGCCATCAATCGCCTGCTGAGCCTCTTCATAAGAGAGCGCGCCTGCGGACCGCATCACGGCGCGAAGGAATTTGTGCGAGCGCTTGGTGCCGGACTTATCAAAGATGATCTCGACCGCCATGCATTGGCGGTCCTTGCCCTCTTTCAGCGAACAGGCATCTGCGCTCAGTTCAAAAGGCAGCATCGGTACGACCCGGTCAGGGAAATAGGTCGAGTTTCCGCGCTTCAAAGCTTCGACATCCAGAGCGCTATCTGGTGTCACGAAGGCCGCAACATCGGCAATCGCAACAATCACTCGAAAGCCATCATCCAGCGCTTCTGCATAGACGGCATCATCATGATCTCGCGCGTCGGCCGGGTCGATGGTGATCAGCGGCGTCTTGCGTAGATCCGTGCGCTCGACTTTTGCAGGCTTGGCGGACTGCGCTTGTGCGACCACCGCGTCTGGAAAATCGGTCGGAATCTCGTGTGCGGCAATCGCGAGCAAGGAGGCAGCGCGAGGATCTTCCTGGCGCCCGAGGACTTGCTCGACCCGGGCGCGAACTGGGCCATAGCCCGCCTGCGGGTAGGGCGCAGCAAGGACGAGATCGCCGTCTTCAGCGCCGTTGCGGTCAGCTTCGCGCACATGCAGCTCGTGTTTGACCTTACGGCTTGCTGGCTTCACGCGGCCGCCCTTGGCGGTACTCAGATAAACGCCTGTCACGGGG
>CAYGUD010000284.1:0-3720 GCA_964352865.1 uncultured Hyphomonas sp. | reverse complement strand
TTCCATTCCTCCGTGCACACCCACTTCAATGTTCAGAGAAACTCAGAACACAGAACGAGATTCAAAGGTCTTCGACACGCCCCCTTGATTAAGTGGCGTGAATTTCTCGTCGCCTGAGCCAGCGATAAGAGTTTGGATGCTGGAGACCGGTTCGCTTGACGCTGACAGCCCCCTAGGCCGCCCGTCCTCGATGCTGGTTCATCGCCGTTTTGCTGGCCTCAACAAGGTGATCAATTCCCTGTTCTGTCGATGCCAGATCCAGGTCTGGCGCAGCCATCTTGGATTGTGCTTCCAATTCCTGCAAAGCACCTGCTAATCCGCTAAGGCCCGAACTGAGGGCCATGGATTTGAAGGCGTGGGCTTGCTGGGCGACGCTTTCCAGGTCGCCTTCCGCCATCAGCGCGTGAAGCTTTGAAAGCATGGCGGGGGCTTTGTCTTCGAACATTGTCCAGACTTTGTCTCGCACACTGCCATCGCCTGCGCCCAATTGTTCGAGCGTCGCGACAGTGGCCATATCGAGGAGCGACGTCTCGCTGTTTGCGGTCTCAACTGGCCGGGGCGAACTGCCGGTGATGCTCACGCCAGACATCACTTCGGTGAGCTTTTCCAGATTGAACGGCTTCAGAATATGTCCGTCAGCGCCGGCTTGCTCCCAGGCATCGTTCGACATTCCTGCCACTTGCGCTGTGAGGGCATATAGCGGTGTCGCAGGCTTGGATGTTTCGGCTTCATGCGCGCGAATGCGGCGCGTGGCTTCAAAACCATCCATGACAGGCATTGAGCCATCCATGAAGATAAGGTCGAAATCCTGCGCGCGAAAGGCTTCCAGCGCTTGCTCGCCGTCTTCGACGAAAGTGGCGTCGGCCTTCAGAGTGGACAAGGCTTCGCGCAGGACTTCGCGGTTCACGGCGTTGTCGTCTGCCGCCAGGACGCGAAGACCTTCAAAGGATTGAATTTGACGGTCTTGCTTGCCGGTTTGTGTCGCGCCAACACCCCGGAACGATTTGTTGGCAATGCTGTCTAGCAAATTGGCGACATCTGCTCGGCAATATGGATGCGGTATGCTATCGGCGACGCGTCCGTCCGTCAGGAGCTTGTCAGCATGGGTGTCGCCAATATCGCTGAGCAGAACGACTGGCGCTGTTTGCGCGACAAAGCTGTCCGACGTGACGATCCAGGCATCCGGATTGGACGTGACGAGTTCGCAACCGAAATCAGACAGTGTGCTTTCGATCGCTGAGCGGGTGACGCCATCGGGCAAGAGGATGCCGATCCGAGCGGTCTGCGTTTTGGGCTGGGCCGAATGTTTGGATACTGAGGCGGGCCATGAGACAGCAAATGTGCTGCCTTTACCAAGCTCGCTGGTGACTTCAATTGTACCAGACATAGCCGAGACCAGCCTTTGACAGACAGTAAGGCCAAGTCCCGTGCCGCCA
Source organism: uncultured Hyphomonas sp. (assembly GCA_964352865.1). Taxonomy (GTDB): domain Bacteria; phylum Pseudomonadota; class Alphaproteobacteria; order Caulobacterales; family Hyphomonadaceae; genus Henriciella. The sequence continues at coordinate 2,284 of CAYGUD010000284.1, read as the reverse complement.
AACCTCCGCGTTGTGGATTGATCGGCTTGTGAGAAGGATTCGAAAATGTGATCGATCTTATCGTCTGGAATACCAATGCCGGTATCGACGATCTCGAGTAAGAGACGAATCTCATTTTCGGCTGTAAGCGTTGCGTCCAGTTTGATCGTGACGCCGCCTTCCTCAGTGAACTTCAAGGCATTATTCACCAGGTTTGAAATGATTTGGTTCAATCGGGTTGGGTCGGCGAGAATTTCTTCTGGAACCCTTGGCGATACATATGTTGCCAGTTCAAGATTCTTGCTGCGGGCACGTTCCCAGAACAGGCTGGCGACATCCGTGAGCAACCTCTCTGGCGACACAGGAATGTACTCAAGATCGAGTTGTCCGGCTTCGATTTTCGAAAGGTCGAGAATATCGTTGATGATCGTCAAAAGACTGTTGCCTGAGCGATGAATGATCTCGGCATATCTGCGATGGCGCGGCGTGAGATCGGCAGCGCCTAGCATTTCTGCCATCACCATCATGCCATTCATTGGCGTGCGGATCTCATGGCTCATGGTTGCGAGAAAGTCAGACTTCGCAGCATTAGCCGCTTCAGCGTCTTCCTTGGCGAGGCGCAGATCGTGGGTTCGCTCCTCGACGGTTTCCTCTAGCGTTTCCATATGCCGTGAGATCTGCGCATCACGGTCCTTGATGCTTCCCATCATGTCGAGAAAGGTTTGAGTCATCAGACCGGCTTCATCCTTGCGATCGCGCAGCTCGACGGTTTGTTCGGTATCACCGTCACGGATGCCCGCCATGATATTGGTTAGTCTTTTGATTGGCGAGGTCAGTTGCGAAACAAAAACCTGCGCGATGGCAACGCCGATCAGGATGACAATTACTGACGACAATATCGTCGTCATCAGCGTGCGGACGATTTCCGCCCTGAGCGGCTTCAGATCGACGAGCATACCAAGGCGGCCAATTTCGACGCCGCTTTGCATTATGGGTGTGTCGACGCGCACAGTGTCTGCGCGCCATAAGGAGATGTCTGTCCCCGGTTTGGAAACCAGAAATGAACCCGTACCGAGTTCTGCGAATACAAGGCCATTTGGTTGTGTGACGTCAACTTGTACAACGTTTGGCAGATCTCGAATTCCGCGCAGGTTTGAAAGCGTCGCGGTTCGGTCCTCGGCCCCCACGGCATCAGAGACCGCAGCCGCGTAAGCCGTTGCGGCACCTGTCATAAGGGCAGTATAGTTTTCAGTCTCGCGTTCGAGGCTTTGAACGGCGCTGAGATATGAGAGGGCGATCACGGATGTCAGGATCACCGCGGCCACAAGGGCGGACAATCTGAACCCGATCGAGTTGTAGAATTTTACACCGTGAGAAGACATTCAACTAAAACCACAGGAAGCCGAACTCTCTCTTCGCATAGTTTGGTCAATTTCAATGTAATGCGCCGGTTCCATTTTAGATTGAATTTCAATGATTAGGTTTCAGGTTTCCTGACCATCCTTTGATATACCCACGGTTGAGTACTGGTGCCAGGACGGCACATCGCGCTTCATTCGCGGGGGATGAAATGAAAAAGTTTAGTCACCTGTTTTCAAACAGGCGGGGCAATGTTGCTGCCCCTGGAGCGATCTTTTTTGTCGTCATTTTGCTATTGGTCGGCGGCACGCTGGACATGATGTCCGTATCGAACCAGAAATCGTCTCTGCAAGATCTTGCCGACAATGCGGCGCTTGCCGCGGTGAATGAGCTGGCGATTACATCTGATGACGCAGCTCGTGTGAAAGCCGTTGCCGCTTCTTTTGCGGAGAACCCCAACCTAAAAATACTGTCTGTCAACACGACGGTGAACCTGGAGCTGCGGGAAGTCACTGTTGCTATATCGGCAGAGCCGAAAACCAATTTCCCGAAATCGATGGCGAATTTGAAAACGGTAGAAACGACTGCAACAGCGCGCCTGTCTGGGCGCGGCGGCAACGTCTGCATGATCGGCCTATCGCCAACCGCCATAAGTACGTTAAGTCTGCGAAGTCGCGCGCGCATCACTGCTGACTCTTGCGCCATTTATTCAAACTCCACCAGCAGATCTTCAATCTGGGTGGCCTCGACGGCTGAGGTTGCGGCGGAATTGATATGCGTCGCAGGTGGTTATCAGGGTCCAGCAAACGATGCTCAACACTCCACTGTCGAAGATTGCACACCGATAAAAGATCCGCTCAGCATGCGTGCGGGACCGGCAGTTGATACATGTGATTTTACAAATACTGTTGTGACGACAACCAAGGCGCTCGACCCAGGCACATAT
>CAYGUD010000283.1:0-3726 GCA_964352865.1 uncultured Hyphomonas sp. | reverse complement strand
CTGGGAGTTTGGCGGCGTCGCCGTGCTTGATCCTGCTGGCAACCGCCGCGATGTTGAAGGCGGAGATTTGAGCGAGATTCCACCTGGCAGCCATGAACTCATCGTCCGCGGCGAAACCAGCCGGGAGGAGAAGCGCAACGGTAAGACTTACACTGTGACAGAGTGGATCGACCTGAGCGGGCCGTCTTTCGCGTTGACCGATTCTACAGGAAGCTAGCAATCTCTCCGAGCGCTTTTTTGACCAGGGCGTGATTGGGCACCATCGCATCTTCTGAAGGATACCCCGCGACCAGGATCAGGAAAGGTTTCTCGGTTTCTGGTCGTCCACAAATGCCGTTGAGAAACTTCATTGGGTTTGGCGTGTGGACCAGCGTTGCCAAGCCGGCATTGTGACAGGCGGCGATCAACATGCCCGTGGCGATGCCAACGCTTTCATGGATGTAGTAATTCTTCTTGTCTTCGCCTTCCCGAACACCGCCGCGTCGCTGCGCGAAGATACAAATCAGCCAGGGTGCGATTTCCATATAAGGCTTGTCGGCATCTGTGCCGATCGGAGCGAGCGCATCGATCCATTCCTGCGCCGCGCGGCCTGAGTAAAACTCGCGCTCTTCTGCTTCTGCAGCGATGCGGATTTCCTGCTTCTTCTCAGTCGAGCCAACGCAGCCAAAAAACCAGGGCTGATGATTGGCGCCGCTTGGAGCGGTCCCAGCGGCCCGGACGCAGTTTTCAATAATTTCTTGCGGAACCGCTTTGTCGGAGAATGACCGCACCGAACGCCGCGATTGCATTTGATCGTGAAAAGCGACGGCCCGCTTTTGCATTTCAGTTTCCGGATAGTGCGGGAAATCAGCACTGAGCGGCACATGAGTGTCTGGCGTGGTTTTCATTTTCGTCCGGCGTCTGCGCCAATTTTGTAAGCTCGCTCAATCCATTTTTTGAGCTTGGCTTCGGGGGTTTTCTTGATGGGGGCGAAGTGAGAGTAACGGGTTGTTTTTACTCCGGTGAAACCGAGAACCTGTTTTGTCATTCGATTCTTGTGCGGGTTTCTAAACACCCACTTGATGAAGAAGCCGGGCGTATCGGCGGTCACCATCACGTCCGCAGTTCGGCCTTCGAGCAATTTGTCCCACCAGGAATCATGATCGTGATAAGCAAAGGCAATTCCGGGCAGAAACGCCCGGTCGATGACGGCTTGCATCTTTGCCGGCATGCCGCCCCACCAGAGCGGATGTACCCAGGCGAGATGGTCAGCCCATTTTGTGTTGTCGAGAAATTCCGTCAGGCACGGCTCATGCTCTTTGCGTTGCTGATAGCCATGCGTCAGGTCGAGATCGAATTGCATGTCGTGCAAATTCATCCGCCTGATCTCTGCGCCCTGAGACTCCGCGCCGCGTTGGTACGCGTCAGCGAGCGCGTGACTGAATGAGTCCTCACGTGGATGCCCAACCCAGATAAACAGTTTGGCGGTCATTTACGCCTCCTCGGGCAGCTCCGGCACACCGACGGCATGGAAGCCGGCATCAACGTGCAGCACTTCGCCGGCAATTGAGTGACCGAGCGGAGAAAGCAGGTAAAGCGCACAGCCCGCGACGCCTTCCATTCGCGTATCTTCTTTCAATAGCGACCAGTCCTTGCCAGTGCCCATCAGTGATTTTCCGCCCCTAATGCCTGCCAGAGACAGCGTGCGCATGGCACCAGCCGATATCGCATTGACGCGGATGCCTTGTGTGCCGAGGTCACGTGCCGCATAGCGCGTTGAGGCTTCAAGCGCGGCTTTGGCGACGCCCATGACATTATAGCTTGGCACTGTTCGCTCGGCGCCGAGATAGGTCATGCAAATGACCGCGCCACCATCTGGCATGATTTCTGATGCCCGGCGTGAGGCGTCGATGAAGCTGAAGACCGAAATGTCCATCGCCCGGCGAAACCCTTCGCGCGTGGTGTTTTCAACCATCGACCCCATGAGTTCGTCTTTTCCGGCAAACGCGATGGAATGTACGAGAAAATCGATTTTGCCCCATTTGTCTTTCACCGCGGCAAAGGCCGCATCCATGCTGGCATCATCCGTGACGTCGGCGGGGATCATGAAATCCATGCCAATGCTTTCGACCAGAGGACGGACCCGTCGTTCCAGCGTCTCACCTTGATAAGTGAAACAAATCTCTGCGCCTTGCGCTGCGAGTTGCTGGGCAATGCCCCAGGCTATGGAGTTCTTGTTCGCGACGCCCATGATGATCCCGCGTTTCCCTGCCATCAGGTTTCCGGTGGGCATGTCTCCGTAATCAGCCATGATAGAAGGCTCCTTGCTGGTTCTTTTCTTGAGGAGAGGGCTATTCGCGACCGGCAGAGGCGTCAAGCGATGCCACTGCCGCAAGTCACCGGTTGCGCTTGCTTCAAGACCGGCATGGAACCTGCACCCCGAATCATATGCCTAATACAAATTAACCAATTCGGGGGTGTTCTTTGGTATTTCGTGCCGTTCTTTTGTTGCTTCTCGCTGGGATGTTTTCATGCGTCACCAGTGCGAGCACGACGCACGAAATTCGCTTCGCTCAATCTGCGAATATCCTGGTCTGGCAGGATGGTGGATTGATCGGTCAAGGCCGCGAAGTTTCCGTATTCGAAACCGAAGCGATGTCTGCTCACCCGCCGATCGGATCCGGAACACTATTATCCGCCACTTCGGAACGAGATTCAACGCAGCGCCGCTTGAGATTGAGCATTGCCAGCAATAGCGGCTTTACAATCGAAACGGGCACACCGGATATGGCGAACCGCGTGACGGTTAACCTGGTCCGCCAGGGCCCGAATGCCCAAGCGGCAACGCGAGTGGTGTCGCCAGCTTCTGGCATTGTATTTCACCAAACGCAGAAAACGGCGCACCAACGCGGCGCCCCGGAAAGTCAGGCGCTGGATCTTGAGATTACATGGACGGGCCCAATTCGTCCGACTTTGCGGATCCGCGCGGTTGAGCATTGAACCATTCAGCTTGGACACGACTGTTTGCACGCGGTTTAAGAGGTTTTTAGCGCGTCGCATGTAACCGTAATTGGATGAGGCGGAATACTAGACATTCCTCCATCCTTTGCGGGATGGTGATGAGCGGCTTTTGCGCGATAAATTTCGCGCAAGCTGACATTATCGACCGTCCGCATTTCGAACGAGAAGGCCTGGTCATTGTCTGGGCCGCGGATCCTTCCGGAAATGTGCCAGTGGTTTCTGATTTCATCCTGGACACTGGAAATGGTGCCAGCGCGGCGGGGTCGGGCGATACCGATTTGATATCGACGGATGCACACGCCGTGGTCACGGGAACGCTGGTTTCTACGCAGGACGGTGTCGCGAGCGCGACCGGCGGCATGCCATTCCTGCTAACCGGGACAGATCGCGGGACGATTGATACTGATACGAATGGCGATGGCGTGGTGAGCGGCGAAGATGCGTTCACCTCGTTCGGCATCCGGGACATCAGCGATGCCCGCGTGGATGCAGTACGGCAATCTTCAAGCTTCTATGTCGCGTCCAATGTTCCGTTCGCGATTGATGCGCAAGCCTTCACCCCGAGCACATTCACTGAGTTCATTCTATTGGTGATCACCCGCATGCAGCTTTCAGTCACCCAGTCCGGCGATGACGGGCTTGCATTCGGGTCGAGTGCCCAGTTGCCCCATTCCGGCGGCGCGACAGGCGGCGTGTCGCCGAGCTTGCGCCTATGGGATCTGCGAT
>CAYGUD010000282.1:0-3736 GCA_964352865.1 uncultured Hyphomonas sp. | reverse complement strand
GTCTATACTTTTGGTGACGCGGGGACGCTCGTTCACCCGCGTTATGAACGCTCCGAGCGTGAACTGGATGCCAGCCGCCCGATTGCGCTGCCGGCTCCCGGCGTCACTCAATCAGCGCCGAAAGCGCCGCGCACCGATGTGGTCACGCCGCCGCTGGATTACGCGCCAAGCGACGACTAAAGTACAGACGTATCGCTTGCGATTTGGCCACACGAGCAGTATGTCAGCGCTTCGAGTTTGGTTCGCCGCTTTAGCTCAGCTGGTAGAGCATCGCATTCGTAATGCGGAGGTCGGGTGTTCAAGTCACCTAAGCGGCACCACTCATTGTTTTTCAAGCGGATTGAAGATCAAACGTTTCGACAGGACGAAAACGATCCCGGGCACGAGAACGATCGTGATCGCAAAGGCAATCCAGTAGTGCCATCCGATCAGGTCGATCGCGATGAAGAATATCAGCCCATGCAGACTGGCGCCGCCGATTGCAACCAGTGCAAATCGCGGAAGCGTTTGCGTGTGCGAACGTTCGCTTTGGAACGTGATATAGAAGTGGCCGAGGTAAGACATGGCGAAAGCGACCAAAAATCCCAACAGCGTCGCGACCAGGGCAGAAATTTCGTACCCTTCGACGAGGACCCAAAGAATACACGCATGCGTCAGCGTCGCTGCAAGGCCGACCAAGCCGAACCGAATAACCTGCAAAATGCCACTCGCACAATTAGTCATCGCGGCGGATATCAATCCCATGCGTTTCCTCGATGATGAAAAGCGGGCGTTTTTTGGTTTCTGTGAATATCCGCGCGATGTACTCGCCAAGCATTCCGATGCTCAAGAGTTGCAATCCTCCAAGGAAAAAGATCGCGACGGCAAGCGTGGTATATCCAGGGACATCACGTCCAAATACCAGTGTGTTCACAGCGATCCAGACGGCATAGGCGAGCGTGCAAGCTGCAATGCAAAAGCCGATGAGGGACCACAGCCGCAAAGGCAAGGCGCTGAAAGAGACAATGCCATTCCAGGCATAGCTAAACAGTTTAGGCAGCGACCATTTGCTCCGCCCCGATGCGCGTTCGGCAACGTCATACGGAACCGCCTGTTGCGAAAAACCAACCCAGGCATACAAACCTTTCATGAAGCGGGATTGCTCTGGCAGTGCGTTCAACGCGTTCACGACGCGCCGCGACATGAGCCGAAAATCACCTGCATCGGCGGGCAACCGCACTTCGGCGGCGCCAGAGAATACGCGATAGAAAAGCGATGAAAGCCCGCTTCGCAAGCGACCCTCAGTCTGTCTGGATCGACGTAAGCCGTAAACAACATCTATTCCACTGGCCTGGATCGCCATCATTTCGGGCAGGGTTTCTGGCGGATGTTGAAGATCTGCATCCATCAGAAACACATGTTGTCCCGCAGCGACTTGCAAGCCCGCTGAAATCGCCGCCTCCTTGCCGAAATTGCGCGACAGTTTGATGATGCGAATCCGAGAATCGCGAAGGTGTGCGGCCCTCAAGGCAGAGTATGTTCCATCATCGCTTCCATCGTCCACGCAAATGATTTCCCAATCCGGCACCAGAACATCCAGAACCGGAACCAAGCGTTCCAATAAGGGCGTTATGTTGTCTGCTTCATTGTGGAATGGAATCACGACGGAGATTTGAGATGACAGAATACGCACATCGCCCTCTGCAGGTTCAATAACGCAGTATTCGGTTTGTGACGGGGCGGACCCAATCTCCCGGTCACTCATTATAGTGGCGCCCTGCAATGATCAATACTATCGCTAACAGCTTGCCGCCCCCTCACTCTGTATCAGCTTCAGGTGGGACGTTCGAAAACAGGCTCACACGGTGCGCGGCCAGAGTGTCGATATGGGGATCCACGGTTTGAAGCGGGCTGTGCAAGACGTTGTACTGGTCTGCTTCTGCGTTCGGGTAGTCTTCTGCGAGATGCTCAGCGGCTGTTTGAATATCGTTCGACAGGCGCACACTTTTTTGCACAACGCTTGGAATGTTGCCAATCTTCAAGACCAGCAGCAATCCGAGCAGACCGAACAATCGGCGGTGCGTTTGATGGCTGGATTTTGCGATCGCCAATGCCGCGATAACAAAAACCGCGATCCAGAAAAAAGTGCCAAACGTGATATAGCGACTGACAAAGGCTTGCTTGACGCCAAACGTCTCCCAGCGGCCAAACGCGGTCAGCAGGCCTGATCCGAACGCAAAAACCGCCATTGACAGGAACGGCGCCAAGGCGGCCCAGGCATTGGCGCGATCCGCCCGCCAGACGATCCACCCGGACCACATCAGGACCGCCATGCCAATCAGCGTGATAGGAATGGAGATATCCCGCGCGAACCGGACAATCGGTGACGCCACAAAGTTGATCGCATAATGGATCAGGCCGAGTATGGCAGAGACGTCCGTCAGATCCGGAAAAGCGCTGCTGGTATACGCAGCGGACGACGCCGTCAGCGCGATCGAAAAATGCCAAAGCAACAAACCCGTGAAAACGGCCCAGATCGCCAGACAGGCGCGCCCCTGAAACGTTCGCCACGCCCCGAACGAAAGCAACAGGATAAACCCGATTGGAAGCAATACCCAGCCTGTTCCAAACGCATAAATCGCCGCCGCAGCTGAGATAATCGCCAGAAATGTGTTCAGGAGTGTCGGGCGGCCGCACGTCAACCGCTCAATCGTCCACAACGCACCGGCGACATTGATGAACACTGCGATTTGCCAGCCCCAGAGCCAGTTTCCTGCCTGATCCAGCGAAAAGAAGAAAAAAGCCGAGAGTCCAAAAAGCCCCCAGACGGCAGGCGCACTGGCGACATTTAACGTGCTGATGCTTCGCTCCAGCATGCGCCATAGAGCGACAAAACCGAAACCGGCAATGAGGACGCTGAAAACACTCTCCGCGCGATGGTTCATTGCCATCAGCTCGCCCAGGCCAAGCTGCACGACATAGCCCGAAGCATGCCAGTGATTTCCATGCAGAGCGAACAAATCGCTAATTGTCAGCGTGCCGTCCTTAAACTGCGCAAACAGCGGCACAATATCCCAGTGATCATGGAACGGCGCGCGATAATAGAAGAGCAGGCAGAATATCATTGTGACCGCAAAACAAGCAGACACAGGCGCCCATTTCAGGAGTCTGGGTATCATTGAAGGTCTCGATCAGGACAAAAGCGAATAACAATAAAGATTACATCGCCATGTAATCGTCCCCAGAATGACAGGAACTCCCTTTCGACTTAAATAGTCTCAACCTCTTGTTTGAACCAAGACACAAGATCAAACAAGGCCAGTAATTCAATTTCTGAAGACTGTTTCGGAGGGTAAGGAGTGGCGGCACTCATCTGACAAAGGAAAACGCAGGTCAAACTTGCGATCTACCGAATTTGAGGATGAAAAATGGTGGTCGATACAAGGTTCGAACTTGTGACCCCTGCAATGTCAAAGCGATCTTTGGGGTTTTGTCAGAGTTTGCGCACGCTTGCTCAAGATTGAAATTTTACAATTAAAACAAGATATTGTAGAGTTGTTACGGCTGCTAAAACTTGATCACCTTTGCGCTGAGTTGAGGGAGTGGTGGTAACATGGTGGTAACACGAGCTGGACGAATTGGAGATTGGAATGACCGAAGTTTCACTCAAACTGACGAAACGTAGCGCCGAGAGCTTGCCACCCAAATCCGCCAAATATGTAGCTTGGGATTCAGAGGTATCGGGGTTTGGAATACG
>CAYGUD010000281.1:3177-3750 GCA_964352865.1 uncultured Hyphomonas sp. | reverse complement strand
TTCTGAGCGCGCGCCTGTTTCAGCCCCAACTGAAGACACACGCGTTCTGGCTGTTCTGAGTTATGCCGACTGGTGCGGCAGCTGCAAAGCGCTGGACCCAAAAGTGAAAGCCGTTCAAGCCGCCAATAGTTTTGACGGTGTTGAGTTTGCGACCATCGATTTCACCTCCAAGGATACCGGCGCTTTCTTCGCTGATGCCGAAACGCTGGGCGTCGGCGATACGATGCGCACAGTGTTTGGCGACAAGGTCAAAACCGGAAGGCTTTATCTGGTCGATCTTGATTCTGGCGACGTGATCTCGACCGTCGACAAATCCATGACTGAAGCTGATATCGCGGCCGCCATCAACGCGGCAGTGGCAAGCTCCTAAAAAACTAACAGGCCCCTGTCAGAAACACCTCTCTCCAAACGTCTTGTTGACAGATCCGGTAATCAGGCCGGATCTATACTCAAGACCTCTGGAGGGAGGATTTTTTATGCCGAAATTTGTTTTAATGTTGCCGCACGCCCGAGACCGCTACGAGAATTTGCCAGAAACCGAATTCATGGACCTGATGAAAGATTATATCGCCC
>CAYGUD010000281.1:0-3167 GCA_964352865.1 uncultured Hyphomonas sp. | reverse complement strand
CGGCTGGGTCGAAGAGATGAGCGCCAAAGGCAAGTTTGGCGGCGGCGAAAAACTGCTCGCGGATGGCGGGAAAATTGTCACCAACACATCCGGATCCATCGAAGTCCATGACGGCCCATTCGCTGAAACAGCGGAAATCCTTGGCGGTTTCATGGTGATTCATGCCGACGACTATGATGAAGCCGTCGAGATCGCGCGCTCACACCCGCATATGAAACACAATGAGACCATCATCATTCGTCAAACCGATCCGGCTGCAGACGACTAGTGTCGAACAAGGCGGCCATTCACCAACTCCTGGACGAGACTGTCAGACGGGAGCGGGGCTGGTTAATCTCCAGCCTCGTCTCCCGGCTCGGCCCGGCAAAAGTCGATCTCGCGCAGGATGTCGCTCAGGACGCCATCGAAAAAGCGCTATCGACATGGCCGTATAAGGGCATACCAGACAATCCTCGGGCCTGGCTCCGCCGAGTCGCTGGAAACGCCGCCATAGATCGGCTCCGCCACTCTGCGCGCGAGCTCGGAATCGAGGAGGATTGGCAGCTGGCGGCCCGGGATGAAGATATCATCACGCCGTCTTTGCAAGATCCGGAACTGGACCTGATGGTGCTGTGCTGTGATCCACACCTCGCCCCGCAAGACCAGTTGATCCTGGCGCTCAAAACCGTTTCTGGTTTCACCGCCGCCGAAACCAGTACACTGCTTTTCATCACCGAAGATGCTCTGTCGCAGCGGCTCGCTCGCGCCAAAAGGCACCTCAGAAATAATTCCGAAGAACTTGCGCGATATCCGACCCGGTTCGCTCTCAAAGACCGGTTGCCGCTCATGCTTCGGATTATCTATCTGATGTTTTCCTGGGGGTATCTTCCCAGGCGCGGAAATGGACTGATCCGCGAAGACTTGTGCCGGGAAGCCATTCGCTTGTCGGAAAGCTTGATGGCACGCACGCCAGAAACCGTCCCGGGTCACCACGCACTGCACGCTCTGTTACTGTTCCAATCCGCGCGCGCGCCGGCGCGGTTTGGCGAAACCGGCGGCTTGATCACGCTTGAATACCAGGACCGAGCGCTTTGGGACAAAGACATGACGCGCGATGCCTTCGCGCAACTTGGCGCCGCGCAATCCAGCCCCGTCCTCACGCGCTATCATTTTGAAGCCGGAATCGCCTCCGTCCATGCCCGCGCGGCCGCCTGGAATGAAACAGATTGGGCCAGCATCTCGCAGTTTTATGAGCTGCTGAGCGCCCAGGCCACCTCGCCCGCGATTACGATCAACTGGGCGGTTAGCTTGATAATGCAGGGAGACCTGGACCGCGCAGACGATTTGCTGGTCGAGGCCAACCACGCCAATCAGGTTCAGACCGTGACCGGCTGGCATCTCGCACACCACAAATTAGCTGAAGCTCGCGGCGACATTGCTGCGGCTAAAGCCGCGTTAGAATGCGCTCTCGCCTGCATGAATTCTGACCCTGTCGCAGACCATATTGACGGCTTGATCGAGCGCGTGACGGGGCCGGCTTAATCGTTAAACCGACCATCCTGGATAATCGCATCATAATCGGCCTGGATTTGCGCGTACTTCATATCTATGCCGATTTTCATCATCTCATGCGTGAAGATATATAGCCGGTTGGCTTCGACACAATCAGCGACCCAGTCGGCAACTTTGTCCGGATCCAGACCGCCTTTGATCACAGCATCCATTTCCTGGAATTGCGGGTCATCCTTGGCTTCTTCCAGTGTTGGCCCGCCTGATGGGCGGCCAAAGCCTGTAGTGTGAATATTCGTTCGCACCCAGCCCGGACACAGGACACTCACGCCGATATTGTGCGGCGCGAGTTCGGCTTTCAAGCCTTCAGAATACCCGACGACAGCATATTTGGTCGCATTGTACGGCCCCATGCCGCCGGGTGCGACATGTCCAGCCATTGAGCCAGTATTGATGATATGACCGCCTTCGCCATGCGATTGGATCAGCGGTGTGAAGACTTCGACGCCGTGCACCACGCCCATCAAATTGATGTCGACGATCCAGCGCCAGTCTTGCAGCGCAATCTCGCCAGGCTGTCCACCGAGGCCAACACCGGCATTATTGACGACGATATGGACTTTACCAAAATGATCGATCGTTGCTTGCGCGGCTTTCTCGATCTCACTGGCATCAGCGACATCGCAAACCACCGAGGCGACTTGATTGGTTTCGGAAGAGAGCTCGGCGACCGCGCGCTCCAGTCCTTCTGCGTCTCGGTCGGCCAACATAACGCTCGCTCCGCGCTTGAGCAGGCTCCGCGCCATGGATAGGCCCAACCCGCTTGCGCCGCCTGTTACAAAAGCCACGCGTCCCTGAATGTCGCTCATAATCAATCCCTCAAAACATGAAACGGCCCGCCAGGTGACCCAGCAGGCCGTCTAATTCAGTATCGCCAATGCCTAAGCGTTGACCGTACCCTTCATAAAGCCGGCCAGCCGCTCATTGATGATCTGATCCGCTTCAGACATGATCCGGTCGATCAGTTCCTTACAGGTCGGGATATCATTGATCAGACCCGCGACCATGCCGCACGACCAGGCGCCAGCATCCATGTCGCCTTCCATTATGATGCGCGGATAGACACCCGCAACTTCATCAATGATGTCTTCGAATTTCAGCTTATCGCCGAGCATTTTTTCTTTCTCGATCAGACGCTCGACCGCATCATTGGTCAGCACGCGCTCTGTATTGCGCAGCGAACGCATGACCAGGCGAGTATCGAGCTCAGATGCGGCAACGATGGCTTGCTTCACATTCTCATGCACCGGCGCTTCTTTCGTCGCGATGAAGCGCGTGCCCATATTCATACCTTCTGCGCCCATTGCGAGTGACGCGACCAGCGAGCGACCATCGGCCTGTCCGCCGGATGAGACAAATGGAATGTCCAACTCGTCCGCCGCACGTGGCAACAGGATCATGTTCGGAACGTCGTCTTCACCAGGGTGTCCGCCACACTCGAAACCGTCCACAGACACAGCGTCACAGCCGATATCCTGAGCCTTCAATGAGTGCCGCACAGAGGTACATTTGTGGATCACTTTGATGCCGGCATCTTTCAGATGGGGCAGAACCTGCGCCGGATTGCGGCCCGCCGTTTCAACAGCTTTGACGCCGCCATCAATGATCGCTTTTACAAT
>CAYGUD010000280.1:0-3750 GCA_964352865.1 uncultured Hyphomonas sp. | reverse complement strand
GCGCATTTGGTTATATTGGCTACGATTTTATTCAGCATGTTGAGCCGGTTTCAATCACCAATCCAGACATGTTGAACGTCCCGGAAGCCCTGCTGATGATCCCTGGTGTGGTCCTGATTTTTGACCATCTGTATCAGGAACTGATCCTCGTCGGCCGCCACGCGCCAGGCGAAGAAGCCGCCGCCGACGCCTTGCTCGATCAAGTTGAAAACGCGCTCGAAAGCCCCCCGCCGATCTCGCCGCGCGAAGGCGAGAGCGAGGCGCTCGACTTCACCTCCAACACGACCCAGGACAAGTATTTCGGCATGGTCGAAACGGCCCGCGACTATATCAAGGCTGGCGACATTTTTCAGGTCGTTCCAAGCCAGCGTTTCAGCGCGCCGTTCAAACGCAAATCGATCAGCTTCTATCGCGCGCTGCGGCGACTGAACCCGTCCGCCTTCATGTTTCACATGAATCTCGGTGATGTTCGCCTGGTCGGCTCAAGCCCGGAAATTCTCGTCCGCGTGCGCGATGGCCGCGTCGCCATTCGCCCAATCGCGGGCACCCGTCCCCGCTCAGGCGACCCGGTTGTCGACGCTGAACGCAAAGCCGACTTGCTGGCTGACAAGAAAGAAATCGCAGAGCACTTGATGCTGCTCGACCTCGGACGCAATGATGTTGGCCGCGTGGCCGCTTATGGCAGCGTCGAAGTCACTGAGAGCTTCATTGTCGAGCGCTATAGTCATGTCATGCATATCGTCTCGCATGTTGAGGGTGACCTTCGCGACGGACTGACCGCTGTCGATGCTTTGCTCGCAGGCTTGCCAGCCGGCACAGTTTCCGGCGCACCCAAGATTCGCGCCATGCAGATCATCGATGAACTGGAACAACACGCTCGCGGAATTTATGGCGGCGCGATTGGCTATTTCGGATGGAATGGCGACCTGGATACCTGTATCGCATTGCGTACTGCAGTCTTGAAAGATGGTCAGCTACACATCCAGGCTGGCGGCGGGGTCGTTCTGGATTCGAATCCGCAATATGAGTTCGATGAAACTGTCCACAAAGCGAATGCCCTGAAGAAAGCCGCTGCGCTCGCCGCGAGATACGAGTTCGATCAATGAGCGCGGCTAAACATATCCTCGTCATTGACAATTATGACAGCTTCACCTGGAACCTGGTTCACTATCTCGAAGAGATCGGGGCCCGCACACAAGTCATCCGCAATGATGAGCTGACAACGCAAGCCGCGCTAGCGCTGACGCCAGACGGCATTGTCCTGTCACCAGGCCCTTGTACGCCCAATGAAGCGGGCATTTGCGTCGAAATCGTACGCGAGGCGGCGGCTGACTTGCCAATCCTGGGTGTCTGTCTTGGCCACCAGAGCATCGGGGCCGCAGAAGGCAGCGACATCGTCACAGCGCAAGAAATCCGTCACGGCAAAATTAGCCGAATCCGCCACGAAAACGGCCCACTCTTCGCTGGTTTGCCGGAAACGTATGATGTCGTGCGCTATCACTCACTGGCGATTGAGCCAGGCGACCTTCCCGACACTTTGATCGCAGACGCCTTCACAGAGGATGGAGAGATCATGGCCGTGCATCACAAGACCCGCCCGGTTTTTGGGGTGCAGTTTCACCCTGAAAGCATCCTTACGGAACACGGTCACGCGCTGCTCAAGAACTTTCTGAACCACACCTAGGCACTTCGCCAATCTTGCTTATATCGAGGTCCTATGTCTGACGTCTCTCTCTCCCCCGCTCTGAAAATCCTGGCAAGCGGTCAATCATTGTCCGCTTCAGATCTTGAAGCCACGTTCGGCTCGATTTTGTCTGGCGACGTTCCGCCGGAGCAAATCGGCGCGTTCCTGATGGGCCTCGCCGTGCGCGGGGAAACCGGCGCGGAGCTGTTAGCGGGGGCGAAAACACTGCGCGCAAACGCGCGCAAGATTGAGCTTGAAGGACCGACCCTCGACACGTGCGGCACAGGCGGCCTCGGCTGGACCAGTCTGAACACATCCACTGCAAGCGCTATCGTGATCGCAGCCGCTGGCGGCAAAGTCGCCAAGCATGGCAATCGATCTGTTCCGCCGAAGACTGGCAGCGCAGACGTTCTCGAAGCGCTTGGGGTTGAGTTGGATCTGACAGAGCACCGCTTCCGCGCCTGTGTCGAGCATGCTGGCGTAGGGTTCCTGTTCGCCCGCAGCCATCACAGCGCCATGCGACACGTTGCGCCTGTCCGCGCCAGTCTTGGTATCCGGACGATCTTCAACTTGCTTGGCCCGCTGTCCAATCCTGCCTCTGCCACCCACCAGGTGCTCGGCGTCAGCGAAGCGCGGTGGCTCATACCAATGGCAGAAGCGCTGCGGGATCTCGGCATCACACGCGCCTGGGTGGTGCACGGCACAGATTCTGACGGCACTGTGATTGACGAGCTTTCAATTGCTGGCGAGACGCAAATCATCGACGTCGATCATGGCAAGCTCACCGAGCACGTGATTGTGCCGGAAGATGCAGGCCTGAGCCGCAATCGCCTGAGCGCCCTCGCGGGCGGCGAACCCGGCGATAATGCCCTGGCCATCAGCGAATTGATGGATGGTCGACCGGGCCCATTCCGCGATGCAGTGATCCTGAACGCTGCTGCGGGTCTGTACGTGCTTGGCCGCGCAGATGACCTGAAAAACGGCGCCGCCCAAGCCAGTGAAGCGATTGATTCCGGCGCCGCCGGGCGCACCCTGGCGATGCTCGCCGCAGCCTCAAAGGGGCAGTCTCTATGAGCACCGCGCTTGATCGCATTATCGCATATAAGCGGGATGAAGTGGCGGACCTAAAGCGCGAATATTCGGAGCAGGACTTTCTCGCATTGGCCAGGGAGCAGGCCGCTCCGCGCGGTTTCGCGTCTCGCTTGACAGCGATCGCAGATAGCGGCGAGAATGCCTTGATCTGCGAAATGAAGCGCAAGAGCCCGAGCGCTGGCGATATCCTGCCTGGGGCCGACCCTCTAGATATCGCCGCTCAGTATGAACGCGGCGGCGCAGCCTGCCTCTCAGTGCTCACAGACGGGCCGAGCTTCGGCGGCAGCCTCAAGGACTTTGGCGCCATTCGCAACGCCGTCTCTCTGCCAATGCTGCGCAAGGATTTCATGATCGACACGATCCAGGTCGCCGAAGCGCGCGCACATGGCGCTGACGCTGTTCTGGTGATTTTGTCTTGTACCCATGATGCCCTGGCGCTGGATCTCACACAGGCGGCGCTGGATCTCGGCATGGACGCGCTGATAGAGACTCATGATGCGAGCGAAATAGAACGTGCACTTGCCCTGCCCTCGCCCCTGATCGGGATCAATAATCGCGATCTGAAGATCATGCAGACGGATCTCGCGACCAGTGAGACGCTGTCGCGCCTGATCCCAGCCGATAAAGATTTCGTCTCTGAAAGCGGAATCAGCGAGCCAGGCGATATATCGCGGCTGAGAAAGACGGGCGCGCGGCGCTTCCTGATTGGCGAAAGCCTGATGAAACGCCAGGATCGCGAACAGCATGTCAGCGCCTTAAGACAGGCCCGATGACCCTCGCCCTGCGAAAATTTCAAAAGAGCGACATTGCCGAACTGTTTTCCTGGTTCCAAACGGAACGAGACGTCTTGCAATGGGCGGGCGCTGCTCTGGCCTGGCCTCTGAGCAAGCGGGAATTCAATACCCTGATCAAGCAACATCGAGGCGCCGAGCCCATTCGCGAAGTCTGGGCTGTCATGCAAAACGGTTCGATGA
>CAYGUD010000279.1:0-3757 GCA_964352865.1 uncultured Hyphomonas sp. | reverse complement strand
CGGTAGAGGTCAAAATGGAAAATCGGAAAATCAGGGCCGTCATAAGTCTGGACCAGCGTGTAGGTCGGACTTGGGACTTCTGTTTCCTGGCCGAGGAGGGCTGAAATCAGAGCGCGTGAGAACGTTGTTTTTCCAGCGCCGAGTCCGCCGCGCAGGGCGATAATGTCCCCGGCTCGCAAAATCGGCGCGAGTTTTTGCGCCAGCGTCGCTGTCGCGCTAAGATCAGGCAGGTCAAAGTGCAGCAAGGCTGGCCTCAATCGCGCGCAAAAGTTCTCCGGTTGGTTCGCAGCCAACCGACAAGCGAACAAATCCTGCCGGAACATCATCGCCCCAACGGGCGCGGCGTTCGGCGCTGGTATGAATGCCGCCAAAACTGGTCGAGGCAAAAATCGCCGGGCAGTCATTGATGAAGGTTTCGGCTTTCGCTTCGGTTGCGAACGTCAGACCGATGACGAAGCCAATGCCGGGATACTTCATAGTTTCCAGCGCAGCATGGCCCTCGATCCGATCAACCAGGGCCATCGCATTGGCACACATACGCTCCAGGCGCAGCTCCAGTGTCATTAAACCGCGATGCAGCAGAAACGCCGCGAAAGGATCCGCAATACTGCCAGAAACTTTTCGCCACTTGATAATTTTTGCCAGTAGCGCGTCGTCTCGCGTCGCCACATGGCCGAACAAACAGTCAGAATGTCCCGCCATGGCTTTTGTGTCAGAGCTGACCACCATATCCGCACCGAGATCGAGCGGGCGCTGCAGCAGCGGGGTAAGCGTTGTATTGTCGACTATGGTTTTAGCGCCGACTGCCTGAGCTGAATCAGCGATTGAGCGAATGCTACACAGATCGAGCCCAGGATTAGACGGGGTTTCGCACCAAACCACCGCATAGGGTGATAGATCGGTGGTGGCGAAAGCTTTGGTCGGAATGGCATCGAAATGGATATCATGTCCGGCGAGTATCTCTTCCAGCATGACTCTGGTGACGTAATACCCGTCAGAGGGAACCAGAACCCGGTCTCCGGCTTTCACCGATGCCATCAAAGCGGCGGTGATCGCCGCCATGCCGGACGGAAATGCCACGACTGGCGCTTCTTCCAGCGCGGCAATCGCAGCTTCGGCGGCTTCAACCGTTGGGTTGATATCGCGGCCATAAGTATAGGGCGTATCCGGCGTTCCAGCGAGCGCATATTTGGCTGTGGTGACAATGGGCGGGCTTATCGGTTCACCATTCTCAAGCGAGCCAGATCGTGCATGCAACATCGACATAATGCGTTTGGCGTTTTCATTCTCCATTCTGGGCTTGTGGCACAGTCTTTAAACGGCGAAAAGAACCGGAGATCTTGCCGCAGCGTCGAGACTTGCAAAAAAGTGACGCATGCGTCATGAAAAACCGAATTCGGGAGGAAGAGGTCGTGGATCTCTCAAATGCTGAACGTATTGTGATCATTGGTGCGGGCCAAGCTGCTGCGCAGGCTTGTGCCTCGTTGCGCCTGTTTGGGTTTCAGGGTTCGATCACCCTGATCGGAGAAGAGACGGCGCTGCCATATCAGCGCCCGCCACTGTCCAAGGCTTATATGAAGGGTGAGCTCGCAGAAGAGCGGCTCTATTTCAAACCCGCCGCGTGGTATGAAGATCAGAATATCGATACAGTGCTGTCGGTTCGGGCAACCGGCATTGATCGCAGCGCGCAGACTGTGGCGCTCGAGCATGGCGGGTCTGTTCCCTATGACGCACTGATTGTCGCCACCGGATCACGTCCTCGGGCGCTGCCGGTTGAGGGCGCTGATCTTGACGGCGTGTTTGATCTTCGCGATCTCGCAGATGTGGAGCGAATTCGCCCACGCATGATTGCGGGCAAGAAATTGGTTATCGTCGGCGCGGGCTATATCGGCCTGGAAGCGGCGGCTGTAGCGCGGCAACTGGGCCTGGATGTGACGGTTCTGGAAATGGAGGAGCGCGTTCTGGCGCGGGTCACCAGCCCGATTATGAGCGCTTTCTTTGAAACCGAACACAGGCGCCAGGGGGCGGTGATTAAAACAGGCGCCCGCCTCGCGTCCTTGTCCGGCACTGAAGGTAATGTGACGCAAGCCATACTGGCCGATGGCAGCAAGTTAGACGCTGATATCGTTCTGGTCGGTATTGGCATTCTGCCGAATGTTGAACTGGCCGAGGAGGCAGGGATTGCCTGTTCGAATGGTATTTTGACCGACCGCGACGCGCGCACGAATGATCCGAGGATCTTTGCGGCAGGAGACTGCGCTGCGCGCCCATTGGTGCATTACGGCCGCAAGGGCCGGCTGGAAAGCGTTCACAACGCGATCGAGCAAGGCAAGCTTGCTGCGGCGGCGATTGTGGGGAAACCGCGTCCGCCGGAAGACTGTCCGTGGTTCTGGTCAGATCAATATGATCTGAAGTTGCAAATAGCCGGGTTAAGTCAGGATTACGATCAAACCGTCCTGCGCGGCGATCCGGAGGCCCGCAAGTTCGCGGTCTTTTATTTGCAAAATGGCAAGCTGATTGCAGTAGATGCCGTGAACAGCCCGCCAGAATTCCTGGCATCGAAGAAATTGATAATGACAGGCGCGCGACTTGCGCCGGAGATATTAAGCGATACATCCCAATCCATGAAAGAGATCGCGGCAGCCGCGGTATAAGGAGACCACCAAGCAATGGCGAAGATTATTTACGTCGATCACGAAGGCACAGAACGGGCGATTGAAGCCACGAATGGCGAAAGCGTGATGGAAGCAGCAATCAAGAACTCTATCCCCGGCATCGACGCCGATTGCGGCGGCGCCTGCGCTTGTGCGACGTGTCACGTCTATGTCGACGAAGCGTTTCTGGAAAAAACCGGATCGGCTGAAGATATGGAGCAGTCAATGCTCGATTTTGCCGAAAACGTGCAATCCAATTCCCGTTTGTCGTGCCAGATCAGCGTCAGTGATGAGCTTGATGGTCTGAAAGTTACAACACCTGAAAGCCAGCACTAGTCTTTCAGCGCTATTGATCAGCGCCCCTGCCTATGGCGGGGGCGTTTTTATATGTGGTGACGTGACGTGAGATCTTGGTTCCGGTTTGGAACTGATTATGTGAGGGCCATGACCTTTATCCTCCCAGGGGCAATATGATGACATCCTACACAGAGCTGCTCGCTGGCTTGCAGCACAATGGTGACCATTCGATTGAGGCGCATATCCCAGAATCCTGGATGCAAGGCCGAACCACTTATGGCGGGCTAACAGCGGCGCTGTCATTGCAAGGGGCGATTGAACTGGTCGACGATATCCCCATCCGCTCGGCGCAGATTGCTTTTGTCGGTCCGGTTGGCGGCGATATTACGATCAAGCCCAAATTGTTGCGCCGTGGCAAGAATACAGCCTTTGTCAGTGTCGATATCACCGCGGAATCGGGCGTGACGGCGCAATCTATCTTCGCATTTGGAAAAGCTAAAGAGAGCGTTTTTCATTTCGATGACATGCCAATGCCGGCGGCTCCGACGCCGGAAGAGTTGACACCCTTCTTCGATAGGGATCGCCCGAGGCCCGGGTTTACTCAGAATTTCGATATGATGATCGCGTCTGGTGGACGACCGATTTCAGGATCAAACGAAAAGTCGATCGGATTGTGGATGCGCCATCGCGACCCGAAAACACCCCAGGACGCGACAGCGGTGCTGGCAATAGGTGATGCGCCGCCACCCGCAGTGATGTCGATGTTCACGCAGCCTTTGCGGATCAGTTCGATGACGTGGATGGCT
>CAYGUD010000278.1:0-3766 GCA_964352865.1 uncultured Hyphomonas sp. | reverse complement strand
ATGCTGGACCGGCAATGAGCGTGTGTTCTCTGTGATTGGCCAGGCTGGCCGCTGCAATTTGCAATTATGGCAAGGCGCCCGTCTCGCCGATGATTTTCTCGACCGGATTGAGGGGTCTGGAAAATCTCTGCGTCATGTCAAAGTCTACTCCGTTGATGATGTGAATGACGAGTTGATCGATATCATGGATCACGCGGTCACGCTTGACGCCACCGCGCCGCAGCGGGTTCGATAAATCGCGCTTGAATCGGATCCGGTCGATAGCAAAATCAGTCTCATCGACGAAGAGGTGACTTGACGTCGACCCGTCTTCTCCCCCATTTGTTCGCAACTGCACAATAATGCAAACCCGAACAAGCTTTAGGAGGGCTTACCATGTCGAACACAGACCCTGTTGTGATTGTTGGAATGGCGCGCACACCCATGGGAGGGCTGCTCGGAGACTTGCAAACGCTCTCTGCGAATGAGCTCGGCGCGATCGCAGTGAAGGCTGCGGTTGAAGAAGCCGGCCTCGGCGCCGACGAAGCTGACGAGATTATCATGGGCAATTGCCTGCCAGCCGGACAGGGCCAGGCCCCGGCGCGCCAGGCGGGCTTCAAAGCCGGTATGGATAAAGGCCTTGAAGCGACGACCATCAACAAGATGTGCGGCTCTGGCTTGCAAGCGGCTGTGATGGGGCGCCAGTCGATTGCGTCCGGTGACGCGAACATTGTCATTGTCGGCGGCATGGAAAGCATGACCAATGCGCCGCATCTGATGAATGTGCGCAGCGGCCACAAATATGGTGATCTGGGGGCCAAGGACCACATGGCGCTGGACGGACTGACCGATGCCTATGCAGGTGGCCCTATGGGCGTGTTCGCAGACATGATTGCTGAAAAGTATCAGTTCACCCGCGAACAGCAGGACGCCTATGCGCTGGAAACCCTGAAACGCGCGCAGGATGCAACGGCGAACGGGAAGTTCAAACGTGAAATCGCGCCGGTCACGATCAAGACCCGCAAAGGCGAGACGACCGTGGATGTGGATGAATTGCCGCGCACGGCACGCCCGGACAAAATTCCGACTTTGCGGCCGGCCTTCAATAAGGATGGCACGGTCACTGCGGCGAACGCATCGGCCATTTCTGACGGCGCTGCAGCTCTGGTCTTGATGAAACAGTCTGAAGCGACGTCGCGCGGCCTGACGCCGATTGCCAAAATTGTCTCCTCCTCAAGTCATGCGCATGAACCGGAGAATTTCACCACAGCGCCTGTCCCGGCAATGGAAAAGGCTTTGGCAAAAGCCGGCTGGACGAAAGACGAAGTTGGCCTTTGGGAAATCAATGAAGCGTTCGCCGTCGTGCCGATGATCGCCATGCAGGAGCTTGGTCTCAGCCACGACAAAGTCAATGTGAATGGCGGCGCTTGCGCCATGGGACACCCGATCGGGGCCTCAGGTGCGCGGATCCTGATTACGCTGCTCGCAGCCATGGAAGACCGCGATGTCAAAAAAGGCGTCGCGTCGCTTTGCATTGGCGGCGGTGAAGGTATCGCCATGTGCGTGGAGCGCGCGTAACCGCCTTGTTGGGAGACAGCAAAATCGTCGACCACTTTGTTGAACAGGCAAAGTGGTGCGATGCCCTTGGCTCGCCCTTCACAGCGGCCTTGTTGAGACAGTTCGCAGCAGATTTCGAAGCCGGTGGCCCGGTTGCCGAAATTTGCGGCGACTGGCCAAGCAATCCGCGCAAGGATGCCTTGGGCCTGCGGCTCGCTGGCGCCCTACATTATGCGGTCTTGTCTGGCGCGGCACCTGATCTGGCTGCGGTCTATCCGTCTGGGGCGACGGATTGGGACATGCAGCAGGTCTGGCCAGTTGCCAAAGCCTGGTTTGCAGAGCACGCCGCACAGGTTCGCGATTTCATCAAAAGCCCGCCTCAGACCAATGAGACGCGGCGCTCGATCATTCTTCTGCCCGGCTTCCTGAACCTTGCAGCCCGGTTTGAGCAACCGCTGCATTTGCTGGAGCTCGGGGCCAGCGCCGGGCTCAACCAGAATTGGGACAAGTTCAACTATCAGACCGAGACATGGCGGCGTGACGGAGCGAGTGATGTCACCATTCAGACGGATTGGCGGGCACCGGTTCCGGACCATTTGGATGCCGAGCTTGAAATTGCCAGCCGCGCCGCTTGCGATCTTAGTCCGATTGACCTCACTGATCCTGACCAGGTGCGCCGCTTGAAATGCTATACATGGGCCGACCAGCCAGAGCGCCTGAACCGTCTGGATGCGGCGATTTCACTGGCCCAAGACAGCGGAACGCAGGTTGAGGCAGCGGATGCGTTGGACTGGCTCAAGCACCGCCTTGCCAACCGTCCAAAAACCGGGGTGACGGTTGTCTACCATTCGGTTTTTCTGATCTATCCGCCGCGTGAGATCATTGCTGAAATCATGCAGGCGATTCGAACGGCAGGGGCCGATGCGACGCCAGAAGCGCCGCTCGCCTGGCTCAGCTATGAATCAGAAGCCCTGTTTGGCGGTGACCATTCGAGCCCGAAAATGCGCGCGCGCCTGGAAACCTGGCCAGGCAATCAGGTTGAAACCTATGCTGAATCAGACGGTCATGTGACGTATGTCGATGCTTATTAAGGCGTCGCCGCTAAAAGCGCCGCATCGAATGCCGCGACTGTCACGTCGCGGACAGCCGCTTGCGCAGCGTCGCTGAATTGGTTGGCATTCACAATGATCACGCGATCCAGGTCCGGCGCAATAATGATCTGCGAGTACCACATCGTGTTCGATCCGGAATGCAAATATAGTCGGCCATATTTGGGATGATCATGGATCCCCCAGCCCATCGCATAGCCGCTATCGGCGTCAGGATGCGGCTTGAACAGCTTTTCGCGCATGCTGAGCGGGATCAGGTCGCTATCATCCTTGAGGAATTCCAGAGCCAGTTGAGCGTGGGCCTGAAGCGTTGCATTCAGGGTTCCGGCGGGCCCCAGAACCATTGGGTTGTCGGCATTCTTTCCGCGCCCCATGGCGTTGGTGAACGTCCCGAGCGTTATTCGATGGCCCTGTAATCCTTCTTGCGGAGGGCCAAAGCCAAACCCAGAGCGGTCGATTTGCGATGCCAGACGATCAAACAGCATGACCTGCATCGCGGCTTCCCAGGTTTCTGGCCAGGTTTCTGGTAAATCATCCTGCGTGCGCAATAGGCTTTCGATCGCCGCGCCCGCGACGATATAATTCAGATTATTGTAGTTGAATTCATGGGGATCCTGGCTGGGGGGATTGCTGAGCACAAGCTGCGCAACTTCAAGGCGTTGTTCAGGGATTGGCCGGTCATCGCGGTGGCGGGCGTTCAGCCAGCCGACGCCCATTTGCTGCAGGCCGCTGCGATGCGCGAACAAGTCTTCAATTGTGATGTCTTGCCAGGACGGTTCAATCTCATCCGAGAATGCCGGAAACAGATCGGACACCGGCGTGTCCCACGCCGCAAGACCTTGCTGGACCAATTGGGCATAGAGCAGGGCTGTGAGCGCTTTTGTGTTTGAACCAATATGCCAGTGGTCGGTCACCTGAACGGCGTCATCGGTATTGTGCGCGCGAACGCCATCGACCGCGATCTCCAGAATAGCATCGCGGGATGCGACAACGGCGCCAAGGGCGATAACATTGTGCTTGGCGCGCGCAGACTGCACCCAGCCTTGTAAGCCATTTGCAACCGGGGCTTCGGGGGCAGGGGAGGCGGCTTCTTGAGGGACGCCGGTTTGTTGTTGCGGCGC
>CAYGUD010000277.1:0-3772 GCA_964352865.1 uncultured Hyphomonas sp. | reverse complement strand
TTGGCTGAAATGACCAGACCGGCAACATTGCCCTGCAATTGCGGCGACACGGCCAGCGAAGCCCCGCTGGAGAAGCCCGGCCGCGTCAGACCTTGCCCGATGCCGAGAAAGAATTGCGCCAGGATCAGCGTCGGAAAATCCTGAGCCGGGATCAGGATCAGCGCGCCGATCAGCAGCGGAAAACAACCGGTAATCATCAATGTCTTGTTTTTCAGCTTCAGCCGCGGAATCAGCACCAATTGCGCCGTCATCACAGCCATTGCGCCAACCATAAAGGCCGGTCCGGTATATTTGGCGGCGTCAATTCCAGTAACATCAAGCTTGTCCATCACCGCAAAGACGAAGACTTGCGTCAGGATGCCGGTCACCAAAGACAAGGTCACAGCATAGGCCAGGAAAGGTAAGACATTGCGCGAGCGCCATAATCCAATCGCGCCCGGGATCACGTCGATCTTGGACGCATCTTCTCGTGGTTCCCGGTTTTCAGGCAGGAAATTCCATAACAGGATCGACATAAGACCGGCCATCACACAAGTGATCAGCATCGGGCTGAGCAGGCCGAAATTTGCCACCAGAACAGCAGCGAATGCGGGCCCAACGACGGTCCCGAAACTAAATCCGGACGTGACAAATGCAATTTCGCTTTGCCGTTCTGAAGGCACAGTCCGGTCGGCAACATAGGCTTGCGCCGCGGGACTCGATCCTGAGCCGATCAACCCAAATACGGAGCGCGATAAAGCCAGACAGGCAAAAATCGCCAATGGCGCGGTGATCCATTCAGAAATCGCCGCCCATGCCGAGAGCAACAGCAAGAACATCGACACCGAATAGCCAGCCAGACCAAATGATGCGATTCGGCGGCGCCCGTGGCGGTTCGATTGCTTGCCCCAGAACGGTGACGACAATGACCAGCACAGTGCGGATAATGAAAAAATCGCGCCGGCCATCCAGTCCGGTAGGCCAAGCTCTCGCGTCAGCGGCGGGAACACAGCAGCAATCAGCATTGTATTGCCCGCACCAATCGCCATCAGCGAAAAGAAAAGTAGGAAAAAGGCGCTGCGCCGATTGGGCTGAGGGGTCTGATCCGAAGCGGTGCTGGTCTCACTCATGCGCTCTCTTTGATCCCATGAGCGACAAAATCAAGGCTTAGTTAATCGCTGTTCCGCGATGGCAACTGCTTCGAAAGGAAATTCTGAAACAAACAGGTTTGAGCTCGAAAGGCTGAGATTCCAAATGCTTCAACTGTTCGGATTTGCAATCGTAATGCTGGTCGTTTCCGGCGCCCTGTTGATCAGCGGGGGGCCCGCTGTGTTTGCCGCCCTGCCATTTGAACTGGCGCTGATTGGCGGCGCCGCAATTGGCACGGTGATGATCGGGAATTCCGCACCCGTCGCGAAAGCTGCCTGCGCCGGGTTTGGCCAGGCGCTGCGCGGCGCGAAATGGGGCAAAGAAGATTATGGGGGGCTGCTGACGCTGATGCATGAGCTGCTGCGACGCGCCCGTAAAGGCGGCATCGTTGCCATTGAGGCGGATATCGAAGCGCCGGAACAGTCCGAACTCTTCGCCGCGCAGCCCCGTCTGCAACAGGATCCGCACGCGGTTGCACTGATTTGCGACAGTTTCCGCCTGATTGCTCTGGATCCGGCCATGCGCGACCAATCTGCTGTCTATTTGCAAGACACGGTCGGTGAAATCGTCGAGCAGAAGCAGCGGGCTGTTGGGGCGCTGCAAACCCTCGCGGATGCTTTGCCCGCATTGGGAATTGTTGCAGCTGTTCTGGGCATCATCAAGACAATGGCGATGATCGACCAATCGACGGCCGTGCTTGGCGAGATGATCGCAGCGGCCTTGCTCGGGACGTTTCTGGGCGTGTTTCTCGCTTATGGCCTTGTCGGTCCGATCGCCAACCGGTTTGGGCAAATCGTCGAAGAAGAGGCGATCTATCTCGATACAATTGCCCGTATCATTACGGCGTACACACAGGATACGGCGCCGCGGACAGCGATTGAAATGGCGCGGGCAAGCCTGCCCGTTACCCTGCGCCCGGACGTCACAGATTTGGACGAGCGCCTGAAAGTGATCCGATTGCACCAGGCCCAGCGTGCCGCTTGAGCATTCTCATTATGCTTTACTGATCCATCAAAATTTCAATCTGTGACTTAAACGGATCTCAAACCCCGGCTGCGATACTCTGGTCTGATCTGACATGATCAGACGGAGGACGCCATGACTTCACAGATAAATGCACCTGAGCAGCCGGTCAGCCGCGATTACTGGATGACGGGCCTTCCCGGACAAGTCGCGAAGGGATTGTGCGGATTGATTACCGTGATCGTGGCGCTCAAGGCCGCGTCTTATCAGCCGAGCGAACCCGAATTATTTGCCCATCAGGACCACTTTTTCCGGATTCTGGCCTTCGCCGCATTAACCGTGTGGACGGCCTTCACAATTGGGGCTCAGCGCCGCGGCCATGCTGCGATGATCACATTGGCCTTCGCGATATTCGTGGAAATGTTGCTGGTGCCTTCTCGCAATATTGGCGTCCCTGCGATCGTCTCAGCCAATCTCGGAATCGTACTCGCTTATTGCGGTCTTCAACTCTACTGGCTGGTAATCGCAGAACAAAAACCAAGCACGTAACTGCAACCCGCACCATCAAAACACTAGCCTTCACTACAAGACCCCCCTACGATCCACATTGAAGTTCAATGGGGAGTTTGGGCTTGGCTCGATTTGAAGAACTCATTTCAACTGTTGATCGCTATCAGGCGTTGGCAGCTGAAAATTACTCTAGAGTGCGCAGACTCGCAGAAGAATTGCGCGCCGGATTGTGTGCGCATATCGGCTCATCCGAGGGCGTTTGTGTCAATCTGGTGCCGCCCGCCGGCCCGTTTGAGCCGAAAGATTACGGCGACCAGGCTTTTTCCATACCTCCAAAAGGATTTCGGCCGCTCGGCGCGATCCAGTTTGGCCTCGCCGTAAGGGTCTCGATGGGCACCGACTGGATGCGGGTTACGATGGAATGCCAGAAAATCGGCGAAGATTTCATTGCGCGCATTGTTGGAGGTGAGGAGTATCAGCTCAGCATTCCGCTCAAGGACAATGATCCAGAGCCGTTTTATGACCACATCTATGATCACGTTCTGGATTGGTTCAAAACCCAGATTGAACGCTATGAGGCTGGCGATTATGGTGGCCGCGAAATTGGCTTTGATCTGTCGCGCAGCGATGAGGAAACCCTGGTCTGACCGGGGCGAGATGAGCTAAACGATGGATATCGGTCTTCTTCTGGCAGGTAGCGCAGGGCAAAGTGTGATCTTTGCCTGCGCGCTGATCGGGACTCTGGGCGTCGGCGCCCAATGGCTGGCCTGGCGCCTGCAAGCGCCTGCGATTGTTCTGATGTCCTTGTCGGGACTTGCCGTCGGCCCGCTATGGTCAGTGGCCTTTGGTGAGCCGCTGCTCAATCCGCAGGCCACATTTGGCGATGTCTTCAGACCGATTGTCTCGCTCGCCGTTGCCGTCATCCTATTTGAAGGCGGCCTGGTCCTTAAATTCGAGAATTTGCGCGAAGCCGGCGCCGCGGTCCGCCGCATGATCTTTATTGGCGGCCCGCTGGCGTGGTTCCTCGGCGCGTTTGCCGCGCGCTATGCGGCGGGCCTGGATTGGGCCAGCGCAATCGTCTTTGCCGGCGTCATGGTCGTCACAGGTCCAACTGTCATCATCCCTTTGCTCAGACAGTCCAAACTTGGCGGGCGTCCGGCGCAATTCCTGA
>CAYGUD010000276.1:0-3773 GCA_964352865.1 uncultured Hyphomonas sp. | reverse complement strand
GGCAATGATTGCGATATTACGCAAGGAAGTTGGCTCAGTCATATCATCATGTCCTGGGGAGGGCTGGGTGCAGCTTGTCTGTCTTGCCGCGCGCCATACACGGGACCGAGCGGTTTGGCTATGGCCTGTGGACATCCGCCCATATTCCGCCTCACTTCGGACTGACAAAACCCGCAACTAGGGTTAACTTGGCCACAGAAAAGAATGAACAGAATGTGGGGAGAATGAAAATGCGTCTACGAATTGCCAGTCTTGCGCTGAGCCTGATCCTGAGCGCGCCCGCCTTTGCGCAGGAGCGTATCGCGCTGGTCATCGGCAATGATAGCTACCAGACCCCTGGTTGGGCGCTCGACAATCCGGTCAATGATGCGGCGCTTATGAGCGAAGCGTTGGAGGCGATAGGCTTTGACGTCGAAACGGTCACCGATGCTGATCTCGACGCGATGGAAGAGGCTTTTCAGCGCCATGGCGAGCGCCTGAGCGCGGCGGGTGAGGACGCAATCGGGTTCTTTTTCTATGCCGGGCACGGCGCCCAGTCGGAGGGGCTGAACTATCTCGTGCCGGTTGATGCTGAAGTGTATAATGAAGCCGACTTGTGGCGCGAGGCGCCCAATCTCGGTCTGCTATTTCGGTATCTGGAACGGGCTGGCAACAGCACTAATTTCATTGTTCTCGATGCCTGTCGCAATAATCCGATGCCAGCTGCGACCCGAACCACGGATGGCCGCGGCCTTGCCACCGCCGGCCGGGTGCGCGGGACACTGATTGCGTATTCAACTGCACCCGGCTCCGTGGCGGAAGATGGCGTGGGCGGAAATAGCCCGTTCACCACCGCCCTTGCCAGTCTGATCCAGCAACCCGGATATTCGGCCGAAACCATGTTCCGCGTCGTCGCCACGCGGGTCGAGCAGATCACCGATGAACGGCAACTGCCCTGGACCGAAAGCGGCTTGCGCGGCGAAACCGATTTCTGCTTCGCCGGATGCGAGCGCAGCCCTGAAGAGCGCTCTGAATCCGCCGCTCTGGCAGCGGTCATCGGCTCCAGCAGTGTCGGGGCCCTGCAAGGCTTTCTGGACGCGTTCCCCGCCTCCAAAAGCCGCGGCATGGTCGAGGCGCGGATTGCCGAGATCGAAAGCCCGTCCGCACCGAGCGAAGGCCGTTCCCCGCAAGCTGATTCTGATTCAGCGGCCGCCCGAATCGAACAGGCGGAAGCCGACGAAGCGCGGATCACCAGCGTCCTTGGCGTTGATACGTCCGTGTCGAAACTGCTGACTCCTTGGGTCTCGGACGCCAAACAAATCGCCGCGCGCACCGGTATGAACCAGCGGATTATTCAGGGCGATGCCTCTTATAATCGCCGCGATGACAGTCTGTTTGTGTTTTTTGAGCCCGGCGCCTCAGAACTGTCCGAGACCGCCAAATCAAACATGGCCGCTTTTGCCGAGTGGATCGCCGAAGACCACGCCGCCGAGCATGGTGCCCGCAGTATTGCGGTCGTTTCGGCTTGTGATTCAACGGAGCGCACGATCTCGCTATGCCGCAATCGCGGCGATGTCGTTTATGACTATTTGCGCGGCGATCTGGGACTCGAAGACAATCTGATCATTCCGCCGGAAAGCTGGGGGCGGCATAGACAGCTGTCTGCAACCGATAGCGGGTTCGATCAGGATTCGCTCAATCGCTACGCCGTGATTCAACTCATCGAAGACTAGTATTTAGCGGTTTAAACAATTAGCTTGACTCCTAATTACTATTTTTGCTAATTAGCTTTATGGCAAATGAAGTGTTCAAGGCTTTGGGACATCCCCTGCGGCGTCAGGTTATGGCGTTGCTCAGGCAAGGCCCGAAGAGTTCTGGCGAGCTTGCAGAGGCGTTTGACGCTGCATGGCCGACTGTGACGCGGCATCTGACGGTCCTCAAGGACGCAGATCTGATTACTGCAGAACGCCGCGGCACATCGATCATTTACCGCACCAATACAAGCGTCGTTGAGGACGCCGTGACCGCCCTTCTGGGCATGATCGGACGCGACAATGGCGATGACGACCTGAAGGAGGCCGCAGAATGATCCGCACAGGTTTAATCGTTTCCGCCATAGTTCTGGTTCTGATGGCAGGGATATCCCTCTGGGCCAGCGGGCAATTGCCAGCTGACAATATCCCCGTGCATTGGAACGCAAACGGCGTCGCTGACAGATTTGCCGATCGTCAGGAAGCGCTATTTGTCTTGTGGCTGGTCCCTGGAAGCGCGCTCTTTGGTGCGGCGGTCTTTGCCCTGCTGCCGCAAATCGAGCCGATGCGGGACAATCTGTTCAAGAGCCGCAAAGCTTATAATGCCGTATGGATCTCCACGATGATCCTGTTCCTCGGGATTCAGGGCGGCATCGCTTATATGATGGTTCAGTCAGCCGGCGATCAGATGCAGTCGAACGAATTTGTCCGCATCGTCATTGCTGGCACCGGTATCCTGTTCATTGTGCTTGGAAATTATTTGCCCAAGACCCGCCAGAACTGGTTCCTCGGTATTCGCACGCCATGGACCTTGTCGAGCGAGTATACCTGGGAAAAGACCCACCGGCTGGCCGGTCGCCTGTTCTTCGGGGTCGGATTTGTTTGCTTGATCAGCGCTTTTGTCATCAATGGTATCAGTATGGTCGCCGTGGTGACTGGCTCAGCGGTCGCATCCGCTCTGATCAGCGCGGTCTACTCATTTCTCGTCTATCGCAATGCCCCGGACAAGCGCGTCAGCCCCGACTATATCGTTTGAACCTGGGCGACCATCCGCCTATTCGATGGTCTCTTCAGCTTCCAGGATGATCGCCATTTCGCCATCCGCCTGTTCCTGCATAGGTTTCGCAGCCTTGCGGGCATCCTCAACGGTTTTCCAGTCACCGACCTGGATCGGAATCGCATAACCACGTCGCTCGCCTGTATCTACCATGGCCATGACGTTCAGATAGTGCACGCCATCTGCCAGTCCGCGAAAATCAACGCGCCAGGAATGCGTGCCGCCATCTGACATATTCATCGTGGTACTGGCACTGGTGCCAGCGACTTCCAGCCCATCATCAGAAGACGCCGCGAGCGACAATACGCCCGCAGAATAACCTTCATTGATGACTCTCCGATTTGAAACACATCATGATTTATAAGGCTGCAGAATCTTTCCGGATTCCACCCCTCGCAATTCGTTCCATCCACGGTCAGCAATCATCGATCCCAGTTGGGTCACGACACGGAAATCCGCGTCGGTTGCATTCCCACCGCTGATCCGGCGTTTCAGTTCGCGACAAACCACGTCCGCGGCCAATCGCGTGACAGCATCTTGTTGGTTTCCCGCATACAAGGCAGTGACCAGCATCGTCACGGCATTCTGCACCTGTAACGAAAGTGCCGACATTCGGCATTGCCTGTCCGCAAGTTTCAGTTGATGTTGCCGCATAACGCCGCTGATGAACAATCCGCTGCGAGACAGGAAGTCCTGCGCGTATTTGATGTGTCCCTGTTGACTCGAATGTGTTGTTTCCACCATGCGATTAGTACAACGGGTCCCGGCAAAACGTTGGTTGGCGTACCACTTGGCATACCCGGCCATCGGTCGACGCAAGGCCCACAAATGCCGTGGATTGGTCAGGCTGGGCTGGCTGATGCCAAGTGAATGAAGGGTTCTGCCGATTGGTTCGAAATGCTCTTTTCCATGTTGCTTCACCAGCGATTTGAAAAAGGCCATTCCCAACATTTCTCCTTCGCCTTCATAGATGCATGGGGCAAGGA
>CAYGUD010000275.1:0-3774 GCA_964352865.1 uncultured Hyphomonas sp. | reverse complement strand
ATCACGCATTTACGATCGGCGTGATTCTTGCGACCGACCCCTAGCTTGATCCAATTGCCATCTGAGAAATCGGACTTCGCGCGTCCGCCACGCTCACCACGCTCACCTCGGTCTCCCCGTTCCGGGCGATCGCCGCGCGGAGGTCTGGAGTCAAAGCTGTCCCGGTCATCCCGGTCCCGGCGCGGTTTGCGCTCTGGCCCGCCTTTATCGGCTGAGACATCCTGCAGCACTTCTGGCGCCGAATCCTTGGCCCGGGTCAGCCTGACAATCGCACCTGCCAATTGTTCCGGAGAGAACGTGTTGGTCAGCGCCGAGGCCAATTCTTGCTCGTTCTTTTGCGGCGGCGCGTCGAACATTTCATGATTGAGCAGACGTTGGTTCAAAGCTGTTTCAATGTCAGATGCAGACGGCGGCAAGTTCCATTTCGCTTCCACGCCAGCATCTTGCAGCAGCCGCTCAGTACGGCGGCGAGCGCGGACCGGTACGATCAGCGCGCAAACGCCGTTGCGGCCGGCGCGGCCCGGCCGCCCAGACCGGTGCAACAAGCCCTCTCTGTTGCGCGGCAAGTCTGCATGGATCACCAGATCGAGCCCGGGCAGATCCAGTCCACGTGCCGCAACATCAGTTGCGACGCAGACACGGGCCCGGCCATCGCGCATTGCGGCGATAGAATTTGTTCGCTCTTTCTGCGTGAATTCACCTGATAAAGCGACAACATCAAAGCCGCGATTGGTCAGTCTTGAGGTCAGGCGGTTGACCGCTTCGCGGCGGGCGCAAAAGACAATCGCATTCGGCGCATCATGATAGAGGAGCAGATTGATAATCGCTTTCTCGGTATCTGTGGGCACGACTGTCAGCGCCTGATACTCGATGTCGATATGTGTCGACTTCGCCGCCATCGTGTTCACGCGTTCGGCATTGTTCTGATAATTCTCAGCCAGGCGGGCAATCGGCTTCGAGACCGTCGCTGAGAACATCAATGTGCGGCGTTCTTCCGGCGCCGCATCGAGGATCATTTCAAGCTCTTCGCGAAACCCCATATTGAGCATTTCATCGGCCTCATCGAGCACGACGACTTGCAATTGGTCCATATTCAGCGACCCGCGACGAATGTGATCCACCAGGCGTCCAGGCGTACCGACCACAATATGCACGCCCTTATCCAGCTCGCGGCGCTCGTCGCGATAATCCATCCCGCCAATACAAGAGGCAATCTTGCCGCCAGCTGGCGCGTACAACCATTGCAGCTCAGCCGTGACCTGTAATGCCAGCTCGCGCGTTGGTGCGATAATCAAAGCTTGCGGGGCGCCCGCATTTGGCAATTTCGGCGCATCACCCAGCAAGGATGGCGCCAACGCCATACCGAAAGCGACGGTCTTGCCGGACCCGGTTTGGGCCGACACGAGCAAATCACGCTCTGCGAAATCCGGGTCGAGGACCGCTTCCTGAACCGGGGTCAACGTGTCATACCCCTTGGCAGCGAGCGCCTTTTCAAGCGGCTCAGCGATCTTCATTTGCGTCTGCATTTTCTGGCTTTCAGTTTCTCGGACCCTGGAATGGATCTGGAATAGATGACAAGGGTCGAGCGATAGAGCCCATATAGGGTTCTGATCCGCGTGTATAACAAGAAACGCAGGTTTGTGTGAAACCTTTGAAACTTTGCCGCGAAGCGCTGGTTTTATTAGAGGTCGAAGTTAACTGGCACGGGCACTAGGACTTGAACCCAGGACCCTCGGTTTTGGAGACCGATGCTCTACCAACTGAGCTATACCCGTCCAGTGAGGCGCTTATGTGCCTCAACCTTGCCTCAGATGCAATGGTCTGGACACAGGAAATTCACGATTACGAGCACCCGCCTCACCATACGATAGAGGCTGCGGACGTTGCGACCAAACAAAGGCATGACTAGACTTCATCAAAACCAGCAGGAGACGATATGGCCCGCATTCCTTACGCCGATACCAATCAATTTGACGAAAAAACCGCGCGCCTGATCGGACAACTCGCCCCGCTCAACATTTTCAGAATGATGGCCAATGCGCCCGGTCTGTTACGGCCATTTGTCGACCTGGGCGGCGCATTCCTCTTTGATGGAAAACTGAACCCGGTCACCCGCGAGTGCGCGATCCTGCGCGTGGGTTATCTTTCTGATGCCAGCTATGAAACCGCGCAGCACGAAAAAATCGGGCGCGATATTGGCATGACCGACACTCTGATCGAGGCGGTTATAGCCGGGCCCGGCGCGCCCTCCCTCTCGGCCGAACAGGAAATTGCGCTCGCTTATGTCGACGATCTGGTCATCAATGTGAAAGCCGGAGATGCAACTTTCAAACCTGCCATTGCCCATTTTGGCGTCGAGCAAACGCAGGAGCTAACCCTGGTCACAGGCTATTACATGATGGTTTGCCGCTTCCTGGAGACCTTCGAAGTCGACATCGAAGACGGCGGCGCGAACGGCTTACCGCTGCCGGGCTAGCGAGGCATCATCCTGCGCCGCGCGCGGACAAGCCCTGTTAGTCCGGCGTGTACGTATCGATCCCTTCAAGCAGGGCTTTGACCAGCGTCTGGTCAGCGGCGCTCAGTTCAGGCCTCCAGACAAAGAAGATCAGCACAAACCTCTCATCGCTACTTTTGTTCCAGGCTTCGTGATTGATCGTGTCATTGAACATCAGCATCTCGCCCGAGCGCCATTGGCGGGTCTCATTTCCCACCCGGATGCTGCAGTCACCCGGAATAATGATGGGTAAGTGGCACGTCAGGCGGGTATTCAAATAGCCTGTATGCGGCGGGATATGGGCGCCGGGGGCCAGCCTGGAAATCAGTACAGACGGTCCGCGCCCATCCACGCGCTCGAGCGGGGCGTCTTCCAACACGTCCAAAACCGTTGGCATCAACGCAGCCAGCTCATGATCGACGACGCCATTCTTCTGAAGATGGACAGCGCTCCAATCCTGATTATCCAGCAAGGGATTGTTGCGATCGATCGGAACGTTTCCAGAGGCGTGAATGTAGGGTGTAAACGCATCGGGTTTGCTTTTGAGCGCTTCAAATTCTTTTCTGATCAGCGGCTCGGCTGCAATCAGTTTTTCCGTCCAGGCATAATCGCTGGGCTCATAGAATTCCCGATCCGGTAGCTCTGGATAGTAAAGGCTCCGGGGCTCTTGGACGAAGCGCTGGCGTTCGCCGAATAACAGGCCTTTGGCGCGCTCAAATCGGGCCAATTCATAGTCGCTGCTTGAGGCTGGTTCGCGGCCTTGGAGAAATTGCTCGAGATGCCCGCGAACACCGCTTGTATGGGTTTCCAGCCTGGCATAAACGCGCTCAACCATTTGCCTCGCGGCACCTTCAAGACGGGTCGCATCCGGCACCAGTTTGCGAATGTAATTGTAAAGCGTCGCAGCCTCGGCATGTTTGCCATCATCCCAGATCGCGTCGCCCTTCATCAGCAGGGCGCGTAAGTTTGTCGGATCTTCCAACAAGACCTGGTCCAATGCCTCAATCATCCCTTCCGGCGCGGACTGCGCTTGCCGAGCCAGCGCCAGACCAAGCCAGATATCTCGCGATGCGGCACCGCGTTGAATGATTTGCTCAAATCCGCTGGCGGCGTCATTGAGGCGTCCAGCCTGCAAAGCCGCCATTGCCGCAGAGGCCATTGTGTTGATTTCGTTCTCAGTCAAAGTCATGCGTTTGCTTTACTGCGGTGCGCAATAAAAACAAAGAAAAAGCCCGCCTGTTTCCAGGCGGGCTTGTTCAAGTCTGTTTGGCTGTGGGCCG
>CAYGUD010000274.1:0-3778 GCA_964352865.1 uncultured Hyphomonas sp. | reverse complement strand
ATTTCGTAACGGAATCGAGCGACAACGGCGTGTTCTCTGGGAGAATGCGCCGTTTTTCGATGAAGTATTATTGAAAAACGGCAATACTCTTCCCATATGAACACATGTTCAGATCAGGGAGAACCGAAAATGGAAACCAGTCTTCTCGTACTTGGCCTGTTGGCGATTGCTGCATTGGTGCTGATTACATCAGCCGTAAAAGTCGTCCCGCAGGGCTTTAATTTCACTGTTGAAAACTTTGGGCGTTACACCGCAACGCTTAATCCCGGGCTGCATTTCATCATGCCATTCTATCAGCGCATCGGGCGCAAAATGAACATGATGGAAACGGTGCTGGATATCCCGACACAAGAAGTGATTACGCGCGACAACGCGCAAGTCTCTTGTGATGCGGTGGTGTTTACACAAGTCATAGATCCGGTTTCGGCGGCCTATGAAGTGAACAATCTCGAAAACGCCATCACTAATCTGGCGCTCACCAATATCCGGACCGTGGTTGGCTCCATGGATCTCGATGAAGTCCTGTCCAATCGCGACGATATCAATGCCCGCCTGCTTTCTGTGGTCGACGCGGCAACCAACCCCTGGGGCGTAAAAGTCACCCGGATCGAGATTGCCGATCTGTCGCCGCCGGCCGACATCACTGAAGCCATGGCGCGCCAGATGAAGGCTGAACGCCTCAAGCGTGCAGAAATTCTGACGGCCGAAGGCGACAAGCAATCGGCCATTCTCAAAGCCGAGGGATTGAAACAGGCGCAAATCCTTGAAGCGGAAGGCCGCCGCGAAGCCGCCTTCCGCGACGCTGAAGCGCGCGAACGGGAAGGTGAGGCGGAAGCTAAAGCGACGGCCTTCGTGTCTGAAGCGATCGCCAAAGGCGATGTCAACGCGATCAATTACTTCCTTGGTCAGCAATATGTCAGCGCGTTCGAGAAGCTGGCCTCTGCTGGCGGTAATAAGACCGTTATCATCCCGGCGGAGTTCAGCTCTATTCTCGGAACGATTGAAGGCATTCGCGGCCTGACCGACGCGGCTAAAGAGTCTACTGCGCGCCGGACAGCGGTCCCGCCAGCAGGTAGCAGAGATTAGGGGGCCATCATGGAAGGTTTAGACCTCACACTCTGGCCGCTAACCGCCTGGCATTGGTTGGCGATCGCGCTGGTCCTGTTTTCGATCGAGATGATGACTGGCACCTGGGACCTGCTTTGGGTTTCAATCGCGGCGGCCTTCACCTCGGCCTTTGCGGCGTTCGCACCAGGCGGTATCGCGGGTTGGGAAGGACAACTCATATTCTTCACGATCGCCACTGTGGCCTTGTTTATCCTGGGGCGTACGGTGTTTCGTAACATGCGTCAGAATATCGAAGAGCATCCAACCTTGAACAAACGCATGGCTGGCACGCTTGGCCAGCGTGGCACAGTCGCCAGCGATTTCTCAGGGGGTGGTGGCCGCGTGAAGCTTGGCGACACGGAATGGTCGGCCCAGAGCATCGATGGCACTGATTTCGCCAGCGGCACGCCGGTGATCGTCGCCGACACTGAGGGCAACACCCTGAAAGTGCGTGCGGCTTAGGAAGATCACTATTAAGTATAGAGAAAGCCGCTCCGATGGGGCGGCTTTTTTTTGCCCAGGTGCGGGCTCAAGAGAGCGCTTCTCGGACTTTCGGCATTATTCGGCGGCTGACAGGGACTTCGATCTGATCTGAGAGGCTAAGCGTTCCGGTGCCCGATGCGTCACGCTTAAGGGTTTTGACGAACATGACATTGATCAGATGCGAGCGATGAACGCGCAGGAAAGTAGCGGGCAGTGTTTCTTCCAATTCGTTCAAGGTTGCTGAGTGCAACAGGACCTGACCGTTTTCCAGGACGATCTCGGAATATCCGCCTGCGCCCTGGCAATGCACGATTTGATTGGTCGCGATGCGCACCAGTTTTCCAGAACTCTTGATTTGAATGTGCTGTGTTTCGGTGCGCTCGCCAATCTCTGCCAACGCTTGAGCCAGTCGATTTGCGCGCGCCTCCTCGCTACGCCTCTGCCGGGCCTCGTTGGCCAGCGTCACGGCCTGCTCAACGAATAGGAGCATCAGGAAAAATGCCACAAGCAGGAAGAAGACTGTGTCCAGAAACAAGCCGCGAAAGAAGAAGACAGACGCCACAAAAACCAGGATCGAGAGGAAGTAGACAAAGGCCCTGTCCCGGCGCTGATAGGTCCAGAATCCTGTGGCCGCAAGGCTGACCAGAAGCGGCAAGACCATGCCAGCGAGCGCCTTGTAATCCATGCTCTTGATCAGCAGCATTGTCAGAACGCTGGCGATAACCAGCCCGATCATCACGCTGCGGACCCGGGATGGCGCAAAGGTTCGAAACACGTGGAACGCGACGCTTAAAGCAAAGGCAGCTGAGAAGATCGCGATTGCGATTAGCCTCAAATCGTGAACCGGATAATCATACTGGACCAGGCCACGCAAAGTTTCGGAGACGAGTTGTAAGGCTGCGAAAACCGATATCGCGCTCAGCGTTGCGAAGCGGATCTTCGTCGCGCTGATCACAGCCATGACGCCAAAATATATTCCGCCGACGAGGAACAGGCCGAGCGTCACGAGCGGAAGGGCGACGCTGCGCATGACATTTTTCGAAAAGATCCCAGACGGGGCAATGCCAACGAGGTGCAACGGTTGGGAGAGATGGATGTAACCGTGATGCGACGACGCTTTAAGGACAATCACATTCTCTCCGACCCGTAACAGGCTTTGCGGTGGATGGAATTCAGCGTCCATTTTGCCGGGTTGCTCGGTGCGTTTGCTGTCTCCTGGGACGCCGTTTTGCCCAATCAGTACGCCATTCAAGTACACATCGCTCGACATTTTTCCGGATACATAGACGGATAGAGGCCCTCCGTTCAGATTGCTTTCGGCGTCCAGAAAGACCTGCGTTTTCATCCACACCAGATCGCCTTGTGGATCGAGATCGAGAGCCGAACCTCTTTCACATGCGTCGGAGGCGAAATTTGGCGGCGAAAGATCTGTCAGAGTTGCCGGACAAATCACGACATTCTCTGTGTCATAGAAGGCCAGCGTATCGGATTGCGAAAATGCGGGGCCCGCAGCACAGCAGAGCAATAGTACAAAGAGCGAGAATCGAAACGTCGTCATAAGCATACGTTACCGTAGAACCTAATCTCGCGACCGGACACCGCCATTCAACCGAAATACACCGCCGTTCAACAAATTGTACGCGCGGAAATTCCAATCATTACATAGATTTGGGGCATCGCAATGAACCGAAAGAGCCTTGTTATGAAACACTTCCTTAGCCTGATGCCCATGGCCGCTCTGATCAGCTGCATGACCCCTCTGCAAGCCGAGCCAGTACTGGGCGAGCAGCCTATTATCTTCGAAACTGCTGGCGGTGAAACGGTCGAGGCTTTTGAAGGCAGCTTTCAGGTTCCCGAGAACCGCAGCGCCGAAGATAGCCGCGATCTGACAATTAAATATATTCGCTTTCCAGCAACAGCTGATGCGGCGGGTGCGCCAATTGTCTATCTCGCAGGTGGTCCTGGCGGATCTGGGATCGAGACCGCCAAATATGAACGCTTCCCGCTTTTCATGGCGATGCGTGAATTTGGCGATGTGATTGCTTATGATCAACGCGGGACAGGGGCGTCGAATGATCTCCCCAATTGCACATCCAACCAGCATGTCAGTTCAACAGAAGCGATGACTGACGCTGACTATTTCGCCGCTCAACAAGCCGCCTTTGCTGAATGTCTCACCTTCTGGGAA
>CAYGUD010000273.1:0-3784 GCA_964352865.1 uncultured Hyphomonas sp. | reverse complement strand
ATGCGTAGGATGGGCTGTTGGCTATGCTTTGAAGACTTATCAGGAGGCGATGGAATTCAATATTTCCAGCCCGCAGAAATGGGATCATTTCAGCCCGGCTTTTGTCTTCAACTCGATCAAGCAGGGCGACGATTGTTCAGCTGGCAGCCGGATTTCGGACGCGCTGGAATTTGTTGCCAATACCGGCGCCGTCCGCATGGAAGACTTCCCTTATCAAGAAGCACAATGCCTGCCGCCAACCGATGAAATCCGTGCCAATGCGCGAGACTATACGATCAAGTCGTATCGCCGCCTGCAACGCGAAGGCATGTTGTTTGCGATTCGCGAAGCGCTCTCGAACGAGAAACCTGTCGTCATCGCGATGCGGGTCTTCCCAAGCTTCGAAGAATGGCGCGGGGATGGAAATTATCGCCATGATCCGGATATCGAGTTTCAAGTCGATTTTCACGCGGTGACGGTTGTCGGATATGATGACGAACGCCGGGCTCTGAAAGTGATCAATTCGTGGGGCCAGGACTGGGGCGATGACGGTTTCTTCTGGATGGATTATCGCGCCGCGCGGCAACTGATTGCAGAAGCCTATGTCACCACGGACAGATTGTTCGACGAGCCTCTGCCTGATGATACCGGCATCGTGCTGGCTGCCACGCCGGAAGAATCGCCGTCGATAAACAGCGCCGCCAGTGGCCCAGCCGACGAAAGCGACGACGTTGCAGATGATGAAGTCGCCGAGGAAATCCTTGCACCGCCGCCGGTGCCTGCCATGACGACTAGCATTCTCGCGAGCGCCGTCACGGGCCATGTCGGCCGGGATGCAGAAGGCAAAACGCCGCGCGGATATGATTATTATCCGGCCTCTGTCTGGCTCAACCTGCCGAAGGAGCAGCTCGCGCAAATCGAGAGCACCGAGTATTATTTCTACCACCCGACATTCTCGAACCCGAAGAAGCCAGTTGAAGATACCAATGTCTTCCTGGCCACCTGGAAAGGCTATGGCTGCATTGAAAACGCTGAAGTGAAAGTCACGCTCACCTCTGGCGAACAGCTCACCGCGCCGTTCAATTTGTGCTCAATCTGGGACCGGTTCCATCCTGGCGCCTTCCGCAAAGATGGCACACGCGGGGGCTCAGCGCCGTTGGCAGAAGACACGTCTTTCACCAAACAGCCTGAGGCCGAGCAGAACAAACGCCCGCCGCGGAAAAAGTA
Organism: uncultured Hyphomonas sp.; assembly: GCA_964352865.1. Lineage (GTDB taxonomy): Bacteria > Pseudomonadota > Alphaproteobacteria > Caulobacterales > Hyphomonadaceae > Henriciella. The sequence goes on along the minus strand of CAYGUD010000273.1, from coordinate 2,578 downwards.
GGTGATTGTTATATAGAATGCGAGGCTGGCACTTAGGTGTCGGCCTTGCCGCCTTTCAGGACGAAACGTCGATCGCAATATTTGCATTCAACGACGTCATCAGCGCCCATTTCATACCAGACGATCGGATGCCCGAGCGCGCCGCCGCCACCATTGCAGGAGACTTTGTGGTCCGTAACCACAATGATTTCAGGTTGTTCGAAGGACGGTGTTTGTGACATTTGGCGGCTCCCATCTTCCCCAAGGTGAAATTGCCAGACTGGCGTTAAGAGCGCTAGCTAGGCTGCAGCGCAGGCCGCGTCAATGCGGCGGACGTTTTTGCTAAAGGAACCTGATCGATGAGCCTGACCCTCTACCATTGCGCCCATGCGCGTTCGCTTCGCCCGCTATGGTGTCTGGAGGAAATGGAACTCGACTATGACCTCGTCAACCTCCCCTTCCCGCCGCGCGTCTTTGCCAAAGAGTACAAAGAAATCAACCCACTGGGCACTATTCCTTTCCTTGTCGATGGGCCAACAAAGATGAGCGAAAGCAGTGGTATTTGCTTCTACCTGACGGAAAAATATGGCCCCACAGATCTCGCTTTAACGGTTGAAGACGCGGATTATGGGAGTTTCCTGAACTGGCTCTATTTCAGTGATGCCACGCTGACTTTCCCGCAAACGCTGGTGCTGCGTTACACCCAGCTCGAACCGGAAGAACGGCGTATTCCGCAAGTCGCAGAAGATTATGCCGCCTGGTTCGCTGGTCGCCTGAGACACGTCGAGGCGACTTTAGCAGATCGCAAATTCCTGGTCGCTGATCGCTTCACGATTGCCGACATTGCAATCGGTTATGCCCTTCATCTGGCGACGCGATTGCCACCTCTGCAAAATTATCTCGGGCCCCATGCCAGCGCATATCTCGAACGATTACGGGCCCGTGACGGCTTTCAACGCGCGCTCGAAAAACAAAACACTTGAGCGAATCCTCGCGCAGCACCTATATCAGCGGCCTGAGCGCACGGAGCCCGCATGAGCATACCTGATTACGCCATCGAAGCGATCGGTCTGGAAAAGACCTATTCTGCGTCTGGAAAACTCCCTGAGATGCGCGCTTTGAAAGGCATCAACCTCAAGATCAAGCGCGGTTCAATCTTTGGCTTGCTGGGCCCGAATGGCGCTGGCAAATCGACTTTTATCAATATTCTCGCTGGACTGGTCACCAAGACAGGCGGTTCTGCCAAAATCTGGGGGCTCGATATTGATCAACATCCGCGCTCATCCCGAGCCGCGATTGGGGTGGTCAATCAAGAGATCACTATGGATCCATTCTTTACGCCCATTCAGGCGTTGGAATTGCAGGCCGGGTATTACGGCGTTCCAAAGTCAGAAAGACGCAGTCTGGAAATCCTCACGGCGGTTGGTCTGGATGACAAGAAAGACGCTTATGTCCGGCAATTGTCTGGTGGCATGAAGCGCCGCCTGATGGTTGCCAAAGCGCTGGTCCACAATCCGCCGGTTCTGATCCTTGATGAGCCAACCGCTGGCGTAGACGTAGAACTGCGCCGCTCGCTTTGGGCTTATGTGCGTGAATTACATGCAAATGGCACGACGATCATTCTGACGACGCATTATCTCGAAGAGGCAGAAGAATTGTGCGATGAGATCGCGATTATCAGCCATGGCGAAGTTTTGGCGCAGGAACCGACCCCGCAATTGCTATCGCGCCTCGACCAACGCTTGCTCAAGATCACTCCGAAAGACGCGCTGTCGCAAGTGCCTTCAGATCTATCTGATCTCGATGTGCGCCTGTCGGAGGACGGCATACTGAACATTACGTTCCGCAACTCCGAGACCGGCATTGGCAGACTGTTGGAGCGCGTTCGAGACGCTGGGATTGGCGTTGCTGATCTGGCGACCGAGCAACCCAATCTCGAAGATGTCTTCGTCGCTATGACGACAGAAAACGCCTAGCTGGATTTCACCATTCGCAATTCAATCCGCTTGAGCTCGCGCAACACGCCGAGATGGTTCATTCGCATCCAGAACCAGATCTTGATCATCGCAACGCCCAGGCTTGCCCACCCAAACAGCGCGCCCCACAGCACGACCAGTTTTATACTCTCAGCTTGCAGCATATTATACCCTGCCCACATCGACAGCGCGAAGATCAGAAAACTGAATACGAACGCGAATGCGGTCCAATACCGCAAGGGGCCTGAAAAGGTCATGCCCATTTGCTGGAACAGGCCGACATCATCTTCCAATTCTTTCAGGAAGGCCTCGTCATCGGCATTCAGGCTCGTCAAAAGACGATCTTCAAAACTACTCATCATGGTTCTCCTTTCAGACAGGACTTTAAATGTTGGCGCGCATTGAAAATGCGCGATTTGGCAGTGCCGAGCGGAACGCCCGTGACCGCTGCAATTTCGTTCAGGCTCAGGCCTTCCCCGAAATACAGGACCGCTGCCAGGCGGTGATCATCACTCAGCGTCGCCATGGCTTGATCAATCTCGACTTGTAGTTCGCCGCGCGCCGGCTGGCTTGGCTCTGGCGCCGCCTCCAAAGGCGCGGTGCGGCTGCGATGAACCTGCGCC
>CAYGUD010000272.1:0-3790 GCA_964352865.1 uncultured Hyphomonas sp. | reverse complement strand
ATTCTTGCGCGATCGGCGTCAGGGCGTCGTCAAAGGGCGTTTCGCCAGACAATACCTTCACGGCCACCTGCACCAGAATTGCTTCAGGCTCCAGTGAACGATCATTCTCCAGGAACGCGGCTTCGTGCTGGTCAATGAGCGGCAAAAGGTCAGCAACGCTAAGTCGATCCCGGGCCAATTGGTCCGCCAATGCCAGAACCACATCGTGCTGACGCACCTCTCCGCAAGCCAATTCATTGAGCGCATCGCGCCACCATTGAAACCGGATACTGCCCAGCGTCTGATCGCTAACCGCCAATCGAATGCGGGCCAACTCATAGGAATAAGCATAGAGACTTATCAACGTGACCCGGTCGTCCTCACTGGCATACCGGCTCGACAGCCAGCGCACTTCATCGACGGATTGAATCCGCTGATCCAGGCGAACGGCAATTTCTTTCAGAGAATCACTGGCAGGACTGGTCATGACACCCATATCTGTGGCAAGCGCTGCATAGAAACAGCGAAGAAAAATCTCAAGGAGACCAACGACATGGCATTTGACCTTCCCGAACTCCCATATGGCCGCGATGGCCTAGTCCCGCATATTTCAGAAGAAACGCTGAACTTCCACCACGGGAAGCACCATAATGCGTATGTGACCAATCTGAACAAACTGATTGATGGCACTGACCTCGCCGACGCTTCGCTGGAAGCGATTGTGCAAGCTGCTGCGGGCGACGCCGCAAAAGCCGGTCTGTTCAATAATGCTGCCCAGGTCTGGAACCACACATTTTACTGGCACTCCATGAAGCCGGGCGGCGGCGGTGCCCCGCACGGTAAAGTTGCCGAACTTATTGATCGCGACTTCGGCTCTTATGATGAGTTCGCGACCCAGTTTAAAGCGGCTGGTGGCGGACAATTCGGATCTGGCTGGGCCTGGCTTGTGTTGAAAGATGGCAAACTGGCCATCACCAAGACCCCGAATGCGGAAACCCCGCTGACAGATGCGGGTGTCACCCCGATCCTGACAATGGACGTCTGGGAGCACGCCTATTACCTCGATTACCAGAACTCACGCCCGAACTACATGGCCAGTTTCCTGGAAAACCTCGTCAATTGGGATTTTGCCAACCAGAACCTGGCGGATGCGGCCTAGAAGCCACGCCTCAAAGCCAACTGAGAAGCCCACCTTTGCCGGTGGGCTTTTTTATACTATGTGCAGCGCAACATGATTGCCGGCGCAGTGATTCGAAGTCGGCCCCGCTGTTCACTCCGGAACAGCTTGATGTGACCGACCATTCCTATCTCTAGCTGGACAATACATTGACTGAAGAAAACAAGATTACTTTCGCCGAGCTGAACCTCGACCCACGCATACAAACTGCGATTGATGCTGCGGGCTATGAATACCCGACACCAATCCAGGAACAAGCTATCCCGGTGATCAAAAAAGGCGGCGATGTCACAGGCATCGCGCAAACCGGAACCGGTAAAACAGCCGCCTTTACCCTGCCCATGATGCATCGCCTGACAAAAGGCCGGGCCCGGGCACGGATGCCGCGTAGCCTGATCCTCTGCCCAACCCGCGAACTCGCGGCGCAAGTGTCGGAGAATTTCGAGACTTATGGCAAGGATCTGAAGCTGAACATGGCGCTGCTGATTGGCGGCGTGAGCTTCAAAGAACAAGAACAGAAACTTATGCGCGGCGTCGATGTCCTGATTGCGACACCTGGCCGACTGATTGACCAGTTTGAACGCGGCAAGATCCTGCTGACAGGCGTCGAAGTCTTCACCATTGATGAAGCCGACCGCATGCTTGATATGGGCTTCATCCCTGACATTGAGAAGATCTGTAAACTGCTGCCCCCGCGCCGCCAGACGCTCCTCTTCTCGGCGACGATGCCGAAGGAAATTGCCCGCCTCGCCAAGACCTTCCAAAAGGATCCGGTCCGCATCGAAGTCGCCCGCGAATCCAAGACGGCAGAAACCATTGCGCAGCACGTTGTGAAATTGCCGCGCGGCGACGACAAAGCCAAGCGCACAGCGTTGCGAAGACTGATTGAAAGCCGTGATGTCAAGAATGGCATCGTCTTTTGCAACCGCAAACGCGAAGTAGATGTTGTTGCAAAGTCGCTGTCTTCACACGGCTTCAGCGCGGCGCCCATTCATGGTGATCTGCCGCAAAGTGCGCGTACCGAGACCCTGAACCGCTTCCGTGATGGCGACTTGCAATTGCTTGTCGCGTCAGACGTGGCCGCTCGCGGCCTCGACATTCCGGATGTCGGTCACGTGTTCAATTACTCGCCGCCACCAAAAGACGAAGACTATATCCACCGGATCGGTCGTACTGGGCGCGCTGGCCGCGAAGGCGAAAGCTTCACACTGGTCGGCCCGGCCGACGCCAAAGGCTGGCGCGGTGTGATGATGCTGATCAATACAGACGTTGCCGAATACATGCCCGAGGGCTTGCTGGAAGAGCTTGAGGACGTTCCGGAGGAGTCTGATGGACGCCGTGGACGTGGCCGAAATGAACGCGGCGGCCGGCGCGAGCGCGGTGACCGCGGCGGACGCAGTCGCAATCGCAGCGAACGCTCAGAGCGCAGTGAACGCCAACCAGACCGGAGCGAGCCCAAGGAAGCCTCCGAACCGGTCGAGCCCGCTGAAACGCAAGAGAGCAATCCGACAAAAGCCGAATCTGATCGCCCCAAAAAAGAACGCAAGGACCGTCCGAAACGCGACTTCAAGCGCAAGGATGATGACCTGATCCTCGACCCGGCCCCGGACGATGTCAAAGGCTTCGGCGAAGAAGTCCCGGCGTTTCTCAAATAGGTAAACAACACAGCTTGCACTAAACAAGAACGTACCTATTCTCACCTCTTTCAAAGGAGTGGAAATGATACGTTGGATCGCGATAGCAAACCTTACTCTTTTGTTTGGTGGGTTGGCAGCGACAGCTGAGCACCCAAAACCACCGCTTGAAGCCTATGGCGCGCTACCGCAAATTTCGAGTGCCGAGATTTCTCCAGACGGGACCAAAATTGCCGCGATCGTGAATCTTCCCGACGTTACACGCATGGCGATTATTGAAATTGGCGGAACGATTAGCCAACAAGTTGGAATCGACAAAATCAAAGCACGTGGCGTTGAATTCTTTGATAATGATCATGTTATCTTGCGTCTATCCAAAACGACGTTCACGCACGGTTTTCGAGGCGACTACGAGTATTCTGCAGCATTTTCCATCAACATCGAGTCGCTCGAGATAAATCAACTTCTGGAGAGAACGAAAAACCTCTTTCCGGCACAAAGTGGCCTTGGAAGAATTGTCGGTCGCGGCGCAAATCCCGGTGAAATATTGATGCCCGCATATTTGGGCGATCGCTACAGCGACCCGAAATTGGAGCTGCTTGTGACCAAGCTCGGCTCAAAACGAGGCAGCATGCACCAACGCGGAACCACGGACACAATTGATTGGTTTGTCGGCGACGATGGCGAAGCGCTTGCCCGAGAACGCTACGATAATCAAACCGATCAATATCGAGTCCAATGGCGCAGGAACAATAATTGGGAAGATGTTTATTCGGCCAGCACTGAAGTTCCTGACATGGCGATCCTGGGTGTGACGCCAGACGAGACAGGTTTAGTTTTTATACGCGAAAACGGAACCGGTGAACTGGCTATGAAGCTCGGCTCCGACGGTCAGATCACCGGCCCGCTTATACCGGCAAATGATCGAGAGATTGATCGCATCTACACGGACAGTAATCGGAAATTCCTCGGCGTCAGATATGCAGGCCAAACTCCAGAC
>CAYGUD010000271.1:0-3801 GCA_964352865.1 uncultured Hyphomonas sp. | reverse complement strand
CCAATGCAGGCCAGCGTCCAGAGGGTCGCAATCTGTCGCTTCGAGAAGTCTTTTGTTCGCGGCATGTGAGAAGGCTGAATTGGCGAGAATCCGATCGGTGAAATAGTGCAACTCTATCTCGAATGTTTCGTCGGCCAGGATCCCTTCGCACAGCCCCATTTCCAGAGCGACATCGGCGGTAACGGTTTCGCCGGTGAACATCAATCGCTTTGCCGTCGCGGTCCCGACCCGGCGCGGAAGGCGCTGGCTCATGCCCCAGATCGGTGTCAGCGCCCATTTCGCGTGCGTGTCGGCGAACTTTGCAGATTCCGCAGCGACAATGAAATCGGCTGCCAGCGCGACCTCCAGTGCGCCAGTATAACAATGGCCATGGACGGCTGCGATGACCGGTTTTGGGAGCTTTTCCAGCATTCGCAGGGTTTCGGAGTGCCAGCCCGGAGACGGCACTTTCTCGCCCTCAGCAATGTCAGCAAGATCATGCCCGGCAGAGAAGCACTTGCCCGCGCCGCGCAGGACCACACAGCCAATCGAGTCGTCTTTCTTGAGATCGATGATGTGCTGTCGGAGCTCTCTGAACATGCCGACTGTGAGGGCGTTCAGCTTGTCGGGCCGGTTAAGCGTCAGCCAACACAATCCGTCTTCATCTTGCCGGGTTACTAGCTCACTCATCATATTGCTCCTGCTTGAATTGCCATTTCGGAGACCATGCACGCCTCACCCGAGGTTCGCATAGACCCTATTCCAATTCTTACCCTAGGCTTTCGCGAGGACAGCCGCTTATGTAATGATCAACGAAACTGCGCAGAGAACCGCAAAAGGAGAGCGCCAAGTGGCTGATACAGAATATACCCCCCCGAAAGTCTGGACCTGGGATAAGGAAAGCGGCGGACGCTTCGCCAATATCAATCGCCCGATTGCGGGCCCGACGCACGACAAAGAGCTACAAGTCGGCAAGCATCCAATTCAACTCTACTCACTGGCCACACCGAATGGTGTGAAAGTGACGATTATGCTCGAAGAGCTTCTGGCGGCGGGTCATTCCGGTGCCGAATATGATGCCTGGTTGATCAATATTCAGGAAGGCAACCAGTTTGGTTCTGGCTATGTCGACATCAATCCAAACTCCAAAATCCCTGTCATGGCCGATCATTCAACCGATCCTGTGACTCGCGTATTTGAGAGTGGTTCGATCCTGATTTATCTCTCTGAAAAGTTCGATGGTGCTTTCATCCCGAAAGACCATAAGGGACGCACAGAGGCGATGAACTGGTTGTTCTGGCAAATGGGGTCGGCGCCTTATCTGGGCGGGGGCTTCGGGCATTTTTACGCCTATGCACCGTTCAAGATGGAATATCCGATCAACCGGTTCGCGATGGAAGTGAAACGCCAGATGGACGTGCTTGATCGCCACCTTGCAGACAATGAGTATATGGCCGGCAGCGAGTATTCGATCGCCGACATGGCGATCATGCCCTGGTATGGCTCGATGGCAAAAGGTATTCTTTACGAAGCTGCTGAATTCCTCGCCGTACACGAATATAAGAATGTCATTCGCTGGACTGATCAGTTGATGACCCGCCCGGCTGTACAGCGCGGTCAGATGGTCAACCGCGTTTGGGGTGAGCCTGAGCGCCAGCTACCGGAACGCCACGATGCCAGCGATTTTGAGCTGCGGACGATGGATAAGTTGCAGCCGGACGCGAGCTAGCGAAACGCCAACATTTACGACCTTGTCATCTCGGAATTGCTCGTGCGCAGTTCCGGGACGACTGTTTGATCTAGAGTAAATCCCCCCCGGCGGCCGCTGCTGTCGTTCCATCCTTCTTGAAGGCGCGGATGACATTCTTGCCAGTGATCCATTTATGCACTTCGTCAGGTCCATCGACCGGCGCTGTGAGCGGATGTGGGTGTACCACGCAGCAAGCGGCGTATCTGTCGAATAGCCGAGCGCGCCGGGTAGCTGGATCGCGGTGTCGACAACTTTGTGCACCATGTTGGCGAGGAAGACTTTGGCGATGCCATTCTCCTGGCGGATATCGAGCCCATTCTCGGCTTTGTAAGCGATATGCATCAGCATCAGGCGGGCAATATAAAGTTGGCTGGCGCATTCAGCCAACATGAACTGGACGCCCTGACGGTCTTCCAGGCCTTTGCCAAACGTCGTTCGCTTGGTGACATGTGCTGTTGCAAGATCGAGCGCGCGCTGCGCCATAGCAACATTGTGCATGCCGTGGCGCAAGCGGCCATAAGCCAGGCGGTGCTGACCCATGGCAAAGCCCTGACCTTCGCCGCCGAGAAGGTTTTCCTCGGACACGACCAGATTATCGATCGAGATCTCGCAATGTGCGGCGCCCATCTCCTCAGCAATCTCGCTATGTACGGCCATGGTCGGAATGTTGCGGAGAATTTTATAGCCTGGATTAGGCAGCTCGACGATGAAGGTCGAGAATTGCTGGTGCCGCGGGGCCTCCGGATTGGTCTTCGCCATGACGACGGCGATGTCGGCGACATTTGCGGATGAGGAGAACCACTTCTCGCCATTGAGGACATAATTGCCTTTTCCGTCTTTTTCGGCGCTGGTCTGCATACCGGTCGCGTCCGCGCCTGCAGCTTTCTCGGTCATTGAGTAGCAAATCCGCTTCTCACCATTAAACAGCGGCTTCAGGTATTTCTCTTTCTGGAAGTCTGTTCCATGCGCCAGGAGAGTCAGCATCGTCGCATCATCCGGCCCCTGGCTATTCATAGACAGTGCGCCGAGATGGCTTTGCCCGAGTTCCATCTGCACCAGCGCATTGGCCAGCGGGCCGAGGCCCATTCCGCCATGCTCTTTCGGAATGAAAGGAAGCCAGAGTCCCTGAGCTCGGGCTTTCTTGCGGAGATCTGCAATCACGGTTTTGAGCCCATCGCCTTTCTCAAGACGCTTTTCTGCCGGGATGCATTCATCCTGGACCCATTGCCGGACCCGCGCGCGAACTTCTTTTGCGTCATCGGGAATTACAAAATCGATCGCCATGTCGGCACCTCCTGAATCATTGATCAAGCCTATTAAGACGACATTTCTGTGCGGCGAAAGGCTGGGATCGTTGGAGACCCACTTGACGGAGCGGTAATCAGAGTTGCCCTTCTGAATGACATGCATCTGATTGCGCGATCAGAGTCTGCCCTAGCGCATTAGCCTTCAAATAGCCGACAAACCCCGTCCGAGCCGCCGCTGGACCGTAGGCTTGTTTGATTTCTGGACTATCACGACCGAGCAAAGCTGCTCCGACAATTGTGCCATGTTCGTCGACGAGTTGAATGCGGGGGACGTTTGGTTTCCGCGTGGAGTCAAATTGCCAGCCAAAAATGCGGACATAGTCAGAAGTGCCATCAATGACCTCATATCGTTCCAATCGGCCAGAACAGGGTTTGGTTGATGATATCCCGGCCGTTTGACCTATGGATTCCCGAACCCCGCGATAGACCGGCCGGCCGAATATCCCGAGATCCGCGTCAGATGCACGGCGGGCGATGTCCAGGACAGGCGGGATGTGTGGATAAATCAGCGAAATCGGGTTGCGATCGCCAATGCCCATTTCCATCGCCAGCACGGCCACAGCCTTGTCGTAATTCAGGGCTTGCTTGGATTCTAGGGCGCGCACTTGCGATACCATGAGCAGACAAAGTGCGAGGACAGCACCTGAAACCAAGCTCAATGCTGCACGATCTGAAGAGCGATATATTCGCAGAAGTTGAGGCGACGCGATACAAAAAGCCGCTGCCCAGGCCGTGCCCAATCAAGTCATACGGTTTGTTTACCGA
>CAYGUD010000270.1:0-3802 GCA_964352865.1 uncultured Hyphomonas sp. | reverse complement strand
GATCGGACGACCAGGTCGGGTTTCAGGACCAGAACATCTTCAGCAATAGACCGCACCACCGGCACGCCGATGGCGGTCTCTCGCATGTGGGAAAAGTGTTTTACGCCGTCTGGCGAGATTGCGAGAATTTGCTCTCGATCGGCCAGTTTCAATACATATTGGTCGGCGCAAAAATCCAGGCTGACGATTCGCATCGGGCGTTCGGATAAAAGGGGACTCATCGAACGCGTCGGCTGGCCGCAAGCGGCTAGGCCGAAAAACACAATGAGAAACGCCAGCCTGAACATCCAATCAGTACCGTAACCGGATACCGAAGGATCCCGAAAGGTCCGGTGTGCCATAGCCGAGGATTTGCTGATATTCCTCATCAAATAGGTTTTCGATCCGGCCAAACAGCTCAATCTGCTCATTTAAATCATAGCTGCCCGTCACATCGACGCGCGTCCAATCCTCGGTTTTGCCATTCGCGTCGCGCTCAACATCATTATACCGCACCAGCACAGCGCCGGAGAATGGACCCTCAGGGTCAAACGCGACTCGTACGTCGCCGGAATTTTGTGGCACGCGTACGAGTTCGGCTCCGGTTCCATCTTCGGCATCAATATACGCGTAATTGGCAGAGACCCTGAGCCAGTCATTAATCTGAGCGCTGCCATAGAGTTCGACGCCCTGAGAACGCACTTCCGCGATATTCTCATATCCACCGACAGCGAAGGAAAACGTGATGAGGTTTTCTGTGTCCTGGTCAAACACAGTCAGGCCGGCATCATAGCGACCATCAGCAGACCGATAGTCTACGCCGATATCAAAAGCTTCCGATGTTTCTGCCGCCAAATCTGCGTTCGGGGTGGTGGCGGCGCAACAAAAGAAGGTTGTCTGAAAAATCGTCGGAGCTTTAAACCCTTGTCCCCAACTCGCACGAAGCGTGACTTGGTTATTGGGATTATAAGCGGCCGCGAGCCGGCCCGTGGTTTCGGCGCCAAAGCGCTCGTGATCATCCCGACGCAGACCGCCGGTCAGGGTGAGTGAATCGATCGGTTTGAATTCGTATAGCGCAAATAAGCCGTCGATTGCGGTGTCGTTGCCGCGCGATGTTGATTCCTCTCGCTCAACACCGAAGGCAAGTTTGTTTCGATCATTGATGCCCAAGGTGCCTTGATAGCGATAAGTCATGCGATCGCCTTCCGCATCAAAACTCGGGGCGCCGCCCGTGAAATTCTCACGCGTGATCTCTGAGTAACCCAGCAGAAGCAGGTTCTCTAACCGGCCGTCGAACAATGCTCCGGTCAATGCCAGGTTTGCGGACAGTTCCTCTGTCTCACTTCGCTCATCGCCGTCGCTGACATTGCCTTGTCGGCTTGAGTTGAAGCTATCAAATTCGGATTCAGCATCCGTCCAATAGACGTCAGCGGTCAATCGCGCCTCGCTGCCAAGATTCAAGCCACCTTTCGCCGACAGGGTCAGAGACTCGTAGGCGTCTTCTTCGCTATTGCCATTGTTTTCGTCAGCTTTTGAAATCCCATTTGAGGAGGTGGACACCAGCGACAGTCTGAAGTCGCCCTGATCATTTGCGTTCTCTAGCGACCCTCCGCCGCGGAACGTGTTGAACGAGCCATATTCTGCGAAGGCGCTGCCGCCGAAGCCCGGTTCGGGCTGCTTGGTCGTTATCGAGACGACACCGCCAATCGCGTCCGTGCCCCAAAGCGTGGATTGCGGACCTTTCAACACTTCGATCCGCTCGATGTTTTCGGTGTCGACGCGGGCGAAATTGAAACCGCCGCCCGGGGAAGTTGGGTCATTGACCACGATGCCGTCGATCATCACCAAAGTCTGTTCGCTCGAGGCGCCGCGGATGCGGACGCTGGCCGAACCGCCGAATGAACCGTTTTGATTGACGGTCACTCCCGGCGCGCTGGCGACTGCGTCGACCGCATAATTAAATCCCATCTCTTTCAGGTCTGTTGCTGTGATGATGGAAACGGTCGAACCGATTTCCGCTGCGGTTTGATCGAGCCGAGATCCTTCGACGATAATTGTATCGAGTGTGGTTGGCTCATTCGAAGTGGTTTGGGCCGAGACAGGCCACAAAAAGGATACAGATACAGCGCTCAAGAGCGCGGTCTTGTATATCATGGGGTAACCCCTCAGCGCCATGCCGCCTACGATTGGCGCACTGGAAACGACTTGCTGACCTCACAGATAGACTGCGCAGGCGGCCAGGCCTTTTGGTTCAGTCGTTTCAAAGGAGAGGCATCAAACCTTCCCGACCGCTGAGACTTTTCCCGGTCTCCGGACGAACGACGCGATGGCAGGTCTCCTGGCTAGCCGATCAGCGCTTCGGGCCGCCTTCCCAAGACATGCGTCTCAGTGGCTTAATGGCCTTCTACTCCTGGCTGACAGTTGCGGGTACAGCGCCGGATTCACACCGGCTTCCCTCTTAGCCGCAGGCTAATGCGGCACCATCTGACGGTTCAATTGCTACATTGGTGCTGGCTTGTCAAATCGTGCGACCAGAGCTTTTACACGCCTCAAAAATCAATTCCGCGTTGCGCTTTTATGCCTGCTTTAAAGGGGTGTTTCACTTCGCGCATTTCGCTCACCAGATCAGCATAGTCGCAAAGCTCGGGTTTTGCGTCTCGACCGGTAAGAATGACACTGGTGCGTTTGGCACGGGCTTTCAGACTGTTCAGGACGGCGTCAACTGAAAGATAGTCATAGCGCAGCGCGATATTGATTTCGTCTAAAACGACTAAATCATATTCCCCACTCGTCATCATCTCGGATGCTTTGCCGAACGCTGCCTCAGCGGCTGCGATATCGCGGTCGCGGTCTTGCGTATCCCAGGTGAACCCTTCGCCCATAGTGTGCCAATCGACGCTGCCAAGTTTTTGAAAAAACTGGCGTTCGCCTGAGATCCATTTCCCCTTGATGAACTGGACGACCCCGACAGATTGTCCCCAGCCGAGCGCTCGCGTGATGACTCCAAAGGCCGATGATGATTTGCCTTTGCCGTTGCCGGTATAGACGAGGATAAGTCCGCGTTCCGGATCTTCTGTCTCGGCGATTTTTCGTTTTTGCTCGGCTTGCAGTTTCTGCATGTCAGCTTTGTGCGATTTTGACTCACTCATATGGTGTTACTTCCTGCTCGGGCAGATGGATTATCTCGCCAAATTTGATTTCTGTTTGATAGTGTTCGGGCGTTGGTCCCTTGGCTTGGGCGGCGCGAACAACGCCGCCATGAGTTACCACAAGACCTTTTCCAGGTGTGCATCGTAATTCAGAAATTGCGGCATCGACGCGGGCTTTCAGATCCGCAACAGATTCTCCGCCATGCGGCCGCGCAAAATAGAAATCAGCCGCCCAGGCGTCTAATTCGGCGCGTGGAATACGGTCCCATGCCAAGCCTTCCCAGCGCCCAAAATTCATTTCTTTGAGTCGAGGATCAATCTGAACGGAATATCCATGATGCGCCGCAATCTTTTTTGCGAGTCTGAGGCACCGTCGTAATGGACTGGACACAATGTAGGAGACTGTTGGGAGTCGTGCCAAAACCGCGTCGCTCTCTTCATCGAAGCTTGAGGCAACATCGAGATCGGTATGTCCGTAACATAAGCCTTCAGCAACGTTGGGTCGTGTGTGGCGCAGCATTAAGAGAGCCATGCGACCAAACCTAGATAGAACCCGATTTCACTGACTTGCTGAACCGCGCCCAGCGTGTCGCCGGTATAGCCGCCTAGCTTGCGTTCAAAGAAAAAGCGCATGCCAATATGGCCGACAACCAAGCCAATAATTCCAGCGAGTA
>CAYGUD010000269.1:0-3821 GCA_964352865.1 uncultured Hyphomonas sp. | reverse complement strand
GCAGCGGACTGTTTTGCGGCCTGCGACTTGATCCAGTTACCGGCCGACTTCCAATCAGAAATCCCGCGCATGTCCGGGTGAAGCGTGTCATATTTGAACCCAAAAGATTCCGCAGCAGCGCCGACGACCAGCTGTTTGGTTTCGGATTTGACTGAAAAAAGTGGCACCCAGGCGGCAGCGCTGGCGATTCCCGTAATCACGACGGCGCCAAAGATGATGAACATAAGCCCCGCTCCGCCGGTCAAAAAAGCTATGATCAGGGCAATTGCGCCGACGCCAAGTCCTGTCATAATCGTGCGCTTGCGGGCTTTTGATATAATCGAACGACGCTCGGCTTCACGCTCTTCCAGCGCTGGTTCCAGAACCTCGGTCCAGACTTTCATCGAGTTCTTGAACTCCGGGCGTTGTTGCACAAGCGCCGAAAAAATGGCGGCCGCGATTCCATTTGCCATACCTGTTTCCCTTATTCTTCCTCGCCCCAAAGAGGCATATCCGGTGACACGACTGCCGACAGTCGACTTAGCAAACCATGCAGGGTTTCTACTTCTGTTTCGCTCAAGGCATCCAGCAGTTCACGCTCACTTGCTAAGGCTCGCGGTAATACGGCGGCATAGATCGCCTCGCCTTCATCTGTCAGGCGCATCGGCGCGCGACGCCGATCATCAAGGTCTATGTGGCGCTCAAGAATGCCGCGCTCGATAAGACTTGCGGCAGCCCGGCTAACGGTCGGTTTATCCATCAAAGTGCGCTGCGCAACTTCCGTGCTGGTCAGGCCTTCGCGTTCGCCAAGAACCGCGATGATCCGCCATTGCCAAATCGACAATTCGAATTCCTGCTCATAGATGCGCGCGATCTTGCGGGACACCGCGTTCGACAAAACAGATAGCCGATAGGGCAAGAATCCATCCAGGCTGAGGGCAGGGGTCTCGTTCATATCATCCATCTCCATTCTGGAACCTATAACACACTGGCTACTATTGGGTTTATGGCAAGACCGACCGCCAGCATTTTCAAGAACGCGCCCAGTTGGGCATCGTTGTTTCGCTGATTTTGCGAGTTCTGAGACTCCATGACAATGACAGCTGGTCCACAATTCTCTCTCTTGATGTATAAGACGCACGCGGTGCTGGGGTTACCGGGTGTCCCGGACCAGGGGAAGATTATGCGGATATTGAATTCTGAAACTCAAGACCAAAAGATAGCGGTTAGGTCACGTCATCAGGAACTCTGTACGGAGGCGTTTGGCGAATTTTTGGGCGCAGCTCACTCGTTTTCGCCGATCCAAACCTCTTGCGAGCATCGATTCTTCAGAGCCCATGAATGGTATACAGATCAATGTGGATTCGGGGTTTTGAAATCAATGCCCTATGCGATGCGCCGAACCAAACCTCACATTCAGGATTTTGAACACCTGGTTTTATTCTCGCGACTGTTGGAGGGACGCACGCGCGGCACGAGTGGGGATGACGTGATTAATCGGCGACCGGGTCCAATCTATGTTTCCGATCAAGCCAGACCATTCGAAGCGGTCGTCGAACGCAACCATTTGCAAAGCGTTTTAATTCCAAAAGCGATCCTCGGCCTAGATTCAGATATGTCGTCCATTCCGACTGAGATCCACCGTACCTGCATGGCTGGGAAGCTCGTGCACACGGGTATGGACAACCTCTTCGCGGCGCTTTGGCGCAATGATGATCACATATCCGCGTCGGCGCTCGATCGGTTCATTGCGTGTTTGAAAATTGCGATGGGGGCGGCCCCACAACGGGCCGATATTCGAGCCCATGCGCGCGATGCTCTTTTTGATCTGATTTGCAGCTAAATTGAACAGAATCTCGGTGATTTTGCGCTCTCTATGGATTCAATACGGGGTGAGTTCGGTGTCTCACGATCATCGCTGTACCGGATGTTCGAGGATAAAGGCGGCGTGCGCAACTACATTACCGAACGCCGCGCTGTGCGAGCAATACTGGAAATTTCTGAAGCGCCGCAGTTTCGCGGACAAATTCGTATCGCAGCCGAACGATGGGGGTTCCTGACACCGCCGACGTTTAGTCGGACGATTCACAGAATTTACGGCGCCAGCCCTGGCAGTCTTTTTTCCGCAAAACCTGTCACAGCGAAACAGCCGGCAACAGTTGCCGGATTACTCTCGCGGTTTGCATCACGAACTGCTGCCGCCGCCTAATTGGCAGCGCGCGTGACGTCTTCGATGGGGATAATGTAGGCCCGTGAACAGAACTGGCAGTCGACTTTCAAAGTGCCGTCCGGTTCAACCATATCGCGCAGGCTTTCATCAGCCATGCCTTGCAGCGTCCCGACCAGACGGTCGCGATTGCAGGTGCAGACATCGTCCAGGCCCTGAGCATCTGTTTCCATAGCGACACCGCCCTCATGGAACAGGCGATAAACCAGGTCAGTCGCAGGCAGCGCCGGGTCGGTCAGCTCTTCCTGTGAGAGCGTTGCGAACAAGGCCTCAGCTTCGCGCCAACCTTCATCAGTATCACCGCGGGCATCATCGCCAGCGATTTTCTGGATCATCATTCCACCCGCACGCCAGGTCCCAGACGCGTCCTGATGGACGGCCAGCTTTAACCGCGACTCGACTTGTTCGGATTGCCGGAAATAGTCCTCAGCGCATTCTGCGAGCGAGCCTTTGGCCAGCGGCACAATGCCTTGATACGGCTTCATCGCACTGTTTGCATAGACAATGATCAGGCCAAGTCGCCCCATAGCGCCGAACAATTGCGGCATATGCGGCTTTTCGCCTTTATTGACCTTGTCGAGCCATTGCCAGCGTTCTGATTCATGCCTCGCGTAGCCGCGCAGACCGCCCGCTTTGGTATATTCACCGACCAACATTGAAACCGGACCGTCACCTTCAGCTTGTGCCAGGACCTTGCCTTGAAACTTCATCCCGGATCCAACCAGCGCCGACAGCATCACAGTCTCACCGAGGATTTCAGCCAGATGGTCTGGATAAGCATGACGTTTGAGAATGGGCGAAATGGTGCCCTCCGACAAACGGATGATGCGTCCGCGCACTGGCAAGCCTTGCGGGCTGAAGCCAGCCACAAAATCATCCATGGGGATATTTGTCGGCGTCATGACGCTCTCCATAAAAACGAAGCCCGCCATGTGGCAAGCTCTTTCACCGGTTACAAGGTTTCCGCGGCAGCAGGGCTCGTCAGCGCTCGTAAGTCATACTAGCTAAGCGGCATGACAGCACCAGATCGAACCAGTAGTTTTTCATCACAGCGCCTGACCCTCTCCTATTGCGAATGGGGGGATCCAGCCGCCCCGCCGCTGGTGCTTGTACATGGTGGCCGGGACCAGAAGCGCAGCTGGGATCGGGTCGCCTCAGCGCTCAGTCAATCCTACCGCGTCATCGCATTTGACTTGCGCGGGCATGGCCAAAGTGACTGGGTCAGCGATGGTGATTATGGCGTCATGGATCATGTGTTTGACCTGTCGAGCCTGGTCGAAACGCTGAACTTGGAGCGCTTTACGCTGATCGGTCATTCGCTGGGCGGGAATATCACGTTGCGCTATGCAGGCCTGTTTCCGGAAAAGATTGTAAAACTCGTTGCCATTGAAGGGCTGGGGCCGTCGCCGCGCATGCTCGAAGAGCGTAAGGCCCAACCGGTGACGGAACGTTTGCGGCAATGGATCGAGCAGCGCCGGACGTTGTCAGACCGGGCTCCGCGCGCAATGGAAAATCTCGCCGCCGCTGAGGCGCGGATGCAAGCGGCGTTTACGCATTTACTGGACGATTTGATCCATCATTTGACGG
This sequence comes from uncultured Hyphomonas sp., assembly GCA_964352865.1. Classification (GTDB taxonomy): domain Bacteria; phylum Pseudomonadota; class Alphaproteobacteria; order Caulobacterales; family Hyphomonadaceae; genus Henriciella. The sequence goes on along the minus strand of CAYGUD010000269.1, from coordinate 28 downwards.
TTACCGGGGTCAAACAGCATGCCGATGG
>CAYGUD010000268.1:0-3876 GCA_964352865.1 uncultured Hyphomonas sp. | reverse complement strand
CTATGATGGCTTCTTTTGGGTGTTCCTCGAACCACTCCGCGAGCTTTTCATGGATGAGGCTTTCGACGACAGGGCGCACTTCCGAGGAAACCAGCTTGTCCTTGGTTTGCGAGCTAAACTTCGGATCGGGCACTTTCACTGACAGAACGCATGTCAGGCCTTCACGGGCATCATCGCCCGAAATATCGACTTTCTCTTTCTTGGCGATTCCCGTCTCAGCGGCATATTTGTTGACGATCCGGGTGAGAGCGCCGCGGAAGCCCGCCAAGTGCGTGCCTCCATCGCGCTGGGGGATATTATTCGTGAAGCACAAGACGTTCTCATGATAGGCGTCGGTCCATTCGAGTGCGGCTTCGACTGTGATGTCGTCTTTTTCGCCAGTAACAAAAATTGTCTCAGGAATGAGCGCATTCTTGGAGACGTTCAAATGCCGAACAAAGGCCGAAACGCCGCCTTCATATTCAAGCACAGCTTCATAGGTTTCAGCATCGCGCAGATCTTTGAAGACAATCCGCACGCCCGAATTCAGGAAGGCCAGCTCGCGCAGGCGGTGTTCCAGGGTCTTGCGATTATAGACCGTCATGGTGAAGGTCTCAGTGCTCGCCAGGAAGCGGACAGCTGTGCCGGTATAAGGGGAGCCGTCTGCCGTGCTTGGGCTTGGGCCGACTGTTTTCAGCGGCGCTTCGGTACGGCCGCCATCAACAAAGCGTACATAGTGCTCCGAGCCATCGCGGTGGATGGTCAGATCGAGCCACACCGACAGCGCATTCACAACTGAGACACCAACGCCGTGCAGACCGCCAGAAACCTTATAGGAATTGCTGTCGAACTTACCACCAGCATGAAGTTCCGTCATGATCACTTCGGCGGCTGAGCGCCCTTCAGAGGTATGCTGGCCGACCGGGATTCCGCGGCCATTATCCGTGACTTCAGCGGAGCCGTCCGGGTGCAGGGTGACCGTCACTTCATCCGCGTGCCCTGCTAAGGCTTCGTCAATCGCATTGTCGACGACTTCGTAAATCATGTGGTGAAGACCCGACCCGTCATCGGTGTCGCCAATATACATGCCGGGTCGCTTCCGAACGGCTTCCAGGCCTTTCAAAACCTTGATCGAGTCGGCGCCATATTCTGTGTTATTTTCGGCCGCGTCTGTCATCAGAACTTACCCTTGCAAGTGATTCGTAGAATTCCCTTCTTTTATACGTTGTCTTGGCCAAAAAGGGAAATTATTGACTGGTATTTTATACAGTTAAAAGTATAAACAAAACAAGGTATTAGGTGGTGTTTTGGGGCGTAACGATTATCCGCTCGCACTGCCCCTGCGAAAACCCGTTAATAAGGGTCGGAACCGGACCAAAATGGGAAATTCCAATGATATGGTTTTTACGCCTGCTCAGCCTCATAATCCTGCTTGTTCTAGGGGTTTATTTGCTAGCGGACTTGCGCTTGAAACCGCTTGATGATGACGCCCGCGTGGCGGCGCCTGGGGCCTTTGCAGAGCTTAGTGATGGTCAGATTCACTATCGCTGGGATGGTCCGGAAGACGGGCCGATCATTGTCCTGGTACACGGTTTCTCGACTCCGAATTTTATCTATGAGCAAAACGTCGAAGCCTTGAACGCGGCGGGGTATCGCACTCTGCGGTTCGACCATTTCGGTCGCGGTTGGTCTGATCGCCCCCGCACGCGCTATGATGTCGACTTCTATGACCGCGCCCTGGTAGAGTTGCTGGCGCATGAAGGCGTTGACGCGCCATTTGGTTTAGCGGGTTTGTCCATGGGCGGACCGATTGTGGCTGAGTTTACAGCCCGTCACCCTGAACGCGTCTCGAAACTGGTTCTGCTGGTCCCGGCAGGACTTGATATAGCTGGCGCCGACAGCCCGTCGGCGAAACTGGTTCGCACGCCGATGATTGGCGACTGGATCTGGCGGATGTTCGGCAAAGGCATTTTGCTCGGCGACGCGCAATATGATGAGGCCGCTCGTTCAGACGCTGACAAATTGCAAGGCGATGTCACCGAACAGTTTGAGTATCGAGGCTATCTGCAAGCGCTGCTATCGACGCTGCGCCACATGCCGATGGCAGACCGCGAAGAGACCTTCCAGCGCCTCGCAGCGACAGGTGTGCCTGTCCTGGCCATCTATGGCGATGCGGATGAGACAGTTCTGGTCTCCAGCGCAACTAAGCTTGAATCGCTCCTTCCGGATGCCGATGTCCGGATTGTCGAAGGCGGTGAGCACGGGTTGAACTATCAGATGCATGGACTGATCAATCCCTGGCTGGTCGATTGGTTCGCTCAGTAGCGTTCCGAAATCACAACCAATGCTGCATCCATTTCGGCGATAGCAGACGGCGTTGTGGCGGGGCGGTCATTCGCGAGGATTGAGAAAAGAAGCTCGCGCCCGCTCGCAGCGACCAGAATGCCAGACAATGCATTGGCGCCATTCAGCGTGCCGGTCTTGGCGAAGATTCTACCTTCCAGCGGTGTTCCAATAAAGCGTCGTTCGAGCGAGCCATCGACGCCGCCAATTGGCTGATCATTTCGCCAAGCATCGAACCAGGGTTGCTCCGCAGCGAAGGCGAGGAGACGTACCATGCCGCGCGGACTGATGCGGTTATAAATCGACATCCCAGAGCCGCCATGCACGGCGAATTCATGTTCAGCCAAACCCGCATCCTGCAGAAAACGACTGAGCACTGCGACGCCGTGGTCCCGAGACCCCGAGCCGTTCAACAAGCCCAGGCGGCGGACCGCGATTTCGGCATGCAAGTTTTCGCTATCCTTTGAAATCCGCGCCAGGCTTTCAGCCAGCGGGGATGCGGGCAGCACAGCGAGCGGTCGTTCAGCTGTGCGATTGATCAGAGATCCGCGTGTGAAGGTCTCCGCATCTGGATCCGGCGCTTCGTCGATCAAGCGCAGAGGCCTGTGTCGTACGCTGGTCGAACCGACCGAGATGCCGCGCGCCTCAAGCAAATGTTTAAAACGCATCGCAGCAAATGCTGCTGGATCGTCTAATGCGAGGCCGAAATTCAGTTCGGCTGAACCCGCTGGCAACGTGCCATAGACACGAACCGTCGCCGCGCCAGGATACCGTTCGACCCGCAGCGCGCGGTCCGTGTCAGCAGCGATGGTTCTGACCTCGTTCGAGATGTCGTAGACGGTATCGCCAGCTTGCCAGGAAACCTGCGCCGCATCGCCGGGCGCGGCCCCGGCCACGACCTGGATCCAGACCAGATTGTCATTCAGACTCAGTGCTGAGACCGCTGTGCCAAAATAATACTGCAAGTCTTCAACGCTCCACCCCGGACCCCAGCGCTCAAAGGGGAAGAGCGTATCGTCGCCGATGACGCTGGCGACTTCAGATATGCCTGTTGCGGCGACCGCATCTGCCAGCTCTGCCAGACAGTGATTTTCGCAATCTGGCGCATCGGAAAGCATTGCATCACCGCCGCCTTTCAGGACCAGTGTAGGTGCTTCGCCTTCAGCGCTCTGTTCGAGAATTACGCGGGTTCCCGGATTGATGGCGCCGCGCTGCAGCCTGTCGAGATGATGGTAAGTTGCCATGCTGGTGATGACTTTTGTGTTTGAAGCGGGTGTGAATCGCTGATCCGGTTGCAGGGCGAGCAATTCATTGCCGTCAATGTCCGCGACCACAAGACCCCAGCGAATACCCGTCTGGTCGGGGTTGAAGAGCGCGGTTTCGACATCAGCCTGCAAAGCAGACTGACACCCGGCGGCCAGCAGCGTGAAGCAAAGTCCGATCAATCCGAAATGGCGTCGCATCATGATTTCCTTCCAGAACTCGCAGCAGGAGACTGACCTATGGCGTTTCAGCCGCCACTTCGACCGTTTGCGCCCGATCGCCGAACGCTTC
>CAYGUD010000267.1:0-3881 GCA_964352865.1 uncultured Hyphomonas sp. | reverse complement strand
GGGTGAATCTCACTGAAGGCGAGGAAGCCATGACGGTTGCCGCCATATTCGACGAAACAAGCTTGCAAAGAAGGCTCTACCCGCGTGACTTTCGCGAGATAGATATTGCCTCTTAATTGTTCGCTGCCGGTTGTTTCGAAATCAAAGTCTTCTACCCGTCCATTGTTGACGAGCGCGACACGGGTCTCTTCCTGGTGGACCGCGTCGATCAGCATGAGTTTGCTCATAGTAAGCTGCCTTATCGGCTGGCGGCGCTAACGACCTCGAAGTTTGAGGACGATGGCGAAACGCGCCAGCAAGTGTTGTGTTATTAGGGACAGGCAACAAATCGGTCCGGCCTGCTCTTATCCAAGAGCGGCACGCAGTTCGATTAAAATTGACCTGTAAGCTCATATTATCCGTTCCGTTATCGGCGATAGTGCAGGGGACTAGGCCTGTTCACCCGCCGTTCGGGGATTCTGTTTTCCGCCCCGTTTTGGGGTTATTCCCTACATGCCCCTTCTGATTGTGATTGGAAAGACCCAAAATGCGGACCTGTAGATGAATATTCGCTATATCTTGATAAATCTGTGATTAAGACTGGTTGGACTAGAGAGTACAATCAAACAAAAAAGAGCGCTTTCTGGCGCCAAAATGACGGTTCTTTGCATGCGTGCGGTGATACTTCTCTTGCTTGCTTTCTTGTCGATCTGGTTGCCTGCAATCAGCGTCGCGCAAGTGCAATCCGTGGGGGTCGCTGGGGACGGTGAGTTCACGCGAATCACGATTACGGCTGAAAGTGCGTTTCGTCCGGACGTTTTTTTACGCGATACCGAAGACGGCCTGGTGATTGAAATGGTTCCCCGTGATTTCCGACTCACGCACCAGCCGTTCTTCGCAGAACCAACCGGCGGCATTTTCGCCTACACGCTTGAAAAAGATCGAATCGTTTTCGAATTGGATCGCCCGATGATGGTGATGCGAGAGATTGACTTGCCGCCGTCAGGAAGCGAACGGCTTCACCGCTACATCCTTGATCTTTCAGGTGTTTCAGAAGCACGTTTTCGATCTGCAGCTGGCCGCGACGCACCGCGGTTCGCGCGCTTTGAGGCGAGTCGCTATGCCGAGGCCGAAGCTGCGCAGATATCTCCTGCGACGTTACCAACTGAGACTTTAGCTGAGGGAGCGCAACCTGATGCGCCATCCTCTAAGCCCGCCGGGTTCGGATCTTTGATGAAACTGGCTGCCCGGCAGCGCCGAGTGATTGTGATCGATCCGGGCCATGGAGGCCGGGATCCAGGCGCGCTGGCCATTACCGGCGGACGTGAAAGTGATGTGGTTTTAAAAACATCACTCAAACTGAAGGCACTGATTGAACAGGATCCACGCTATGTCGTTCGTCTGACTCGCGAGACGGATGTATATGTTGAGCACGAGGACCGGGTGACGCGAGCGCGAAATTGGGGTGCTGATCTGTTTATTTCCGTACATGCAGACGCGGCTGGTGCCCCAACGGTGGCGGGGGCTTCAGTGTATACGATATCAACCCGCGGCGAGGCCAGGATTGAAGGCACCGCCAAGAAATATGGCTGGGAGCTCCCGTTTGAAGACGGTACGTCTGAGGAAGTAACAGATATCCTTCAGGATCTGACCGTGCGCGAAACCAAATCAAACTCCTCAATCTTTGCCGAATTTCTGGTTCCTGAGCTCGGCCAGGCTGGGCCTCTTTTGCGGAATACCCACCGCCAGAAGAACCTGTTCGTGCTACTCGCACCGGATGTGCCAGCGGTTTTGGTGGAAATTGGCTTTCTGACCAACCGAGACGATGCGCGTCGGCTGAAATCGGAACGCGGTCGGCGCAAATCAGCGGAAGCTATTAAGCGCGCAATAGACGCTTATTTCGATCGCCAAGATTTATTATTTGCAAGCAACTGAGACACCGCCTTTTCGACAGTACAGAACCGCCTTAGTCTCGCCGTGAAAGCGTGGAATCAGCACGCTAAGGCAGAATGTAAGAGAGACTGAGCAATGTGGACAGCGATCAAGCAGCGCGTGTTTACGTGGAAATTCCTACTTTTCGCGTTCCTGACAGGCCTTGTGCTGGCCATTTTGGCGCTCATCGCATTCTGGATCTGGATGGCTTCATTGGCGCGCACTGTGCCGTCTGTTGAGAAGCTTGCCGAATACAATCCGCCCGTCACATCTCGTGTCCATGCTGGCGATGGTACGTTGATCTATGAGTTTGCCGATGAGCATCGCGTTTTCATTCCATATGAAGCGATCCCCGAACATGTGATCTACGCCTTTGTTTCAGCGGAGGATAAAAGCTTCTTCACGCATGGCGGGCTTGATTATCGCGGCATGACACGCGGTGTGCTCAACACCGTGAAGAACAAGCTGACCGGCAGCGGCGGCATGGAGGGCGGCTCGACGATCACACAGCAAGTCGCGAAGAATATGCTGCTGACCCGCGATCAGACCGTTGTTCGCAAAGCAAAAGAAGCCATTGTTGCGCAACGCATGGAAAAGGCGTTCAGCAAAGAGCATATTCTAGAGCTCTATCTGAATGAGATCTATCTCGGTGGCCGGTCTTACGGCGTTGGCTCTGCGGCTTTGAATTATTTCAACAAGTCGCTGCCCGAACTGAACCTTTCGGAAGCTGCTGTGTTGGCGTCTCTGCCGAAATTTCCTGGACGCGTGAACCCCTACACCAACCCAGAGCGAGTTCTGATCCGGCGCAACTATGTGCTCAATCGAATGGTCGAAAACGGCTATGTCACGCAAGAAGAGGCAGATGAAGCCAAGGCCTTGCCGCTGAACACAACCAAACGTCTTTATGGTCCTGAATATGCCGCGGCCACGTATTTCGTGCAAGAACTTCGCAAGCAGTTGATTGATTTGTACGGCGAAGACGAGCTCGAACAAGGCGGTCTGTCGATCCGCACCACAATCGACACCAAACTTCAGCTCGCCGCGCAGGAAGCCTTGCAAATCGGCCTTGAGACGTATGATCGCCGGTACAATTATCGCGGACCTTTAACCTCACTCGATCCTAGAGCAGATGACGTTCTGGAGCAGCTCAATGGTGTGACGCTGCCAGGTGGATATGGCACATGGGAGCGCGCCATGGTCGCCAGCGTTTCAGACAATGGCGCTGAATTGCTGCTCGGCGATGGCGCGACCATCGCGATACCGGCCGAAGACGTGGAATGGGCAAAAACTTATGTTCGGTCCAGCAGTCAAACCGGCTTGCGCGCTGGTGATGTCATTCTCTCTGAAGTGAGTCGTCAGGCGCTGAGCCCTGAGGAGAGCACATCGACCCGTGAAGGGGCCAGCGCTGACGATGACCAGACGGTGTTACCGGTTCAACCAATCATGGTGCCGGTTGGCCAGGGGCAATTGAAGCAAATCCCCGACCTTGAAGGCGCGATCGTCGCGCTCGATCCGCACACTGGGCGCGTGCTGGCCATGATGGGCGGTTATTCCTTCTTCAAGAGCCCATTCAACCGGGTGACGCAGGCGCAGCGCCAACCCGGCTCTTCGTTCAAACCATTTGTCTACGGCGCGGCGCTTGAGAGTGGCTACACACCGTCGAACAGAATCCTGGATTCTCCATACGTCTATTATGATGAGAATACCGGCGAAGAATGGAAGCCGGAAAACTATGCTGAAGGCCGCAGCTATGGCGAAGTCACGATGCGCGTCGCCCTCGAGAAATCCTATAATCAGGTCACAGCGCGCGTCGCGACCGATATCGGTATGGAAAAAGTGTCGGAGTTTGCAGAGCGGTTTGGGGTCTATGACCGACTTCCGCCATATCCGGCCATGTCACTCGGTTCGGGTGAAACCTCGCCCTGGCGCCTATCGAAAGCCTATCCGGCATATGTAAAACGCGGCAACGA
>CAYGUD010000266.1:0-3888 GCA_964352865.1 uncultured Hyphomonas sp. | reverse complement strand
CCGGGTCGTTCTTTCTCGTTGATTGTCGAATAGATGCGTCCGGTCGTAATATTGTCGGACTGGCGCGCCGACACGCCGGTAAAACGCTCATAATGGCCAAGATCGAGATCGGTTTCGGCCCCGTCATCGGTGACGAAAACCTCACCATGCTGCCTCGGACTCATCGTCCCGGGATCGACATTCAAATACGGATCGAGCTTGCGCAATCGGACTTTATAGCCCCTTGCCTGCAGCAATGCCCCGAGCGCTGCGGACGCGATACCTTTGCCTAAAGAAGACACCACGCCGCCAGTAATGAAAATATAGCGAGTCATGGAAATGCAGTTTGCCTGATTCGCGACAACCCCCGATAGGGGTAAGTCAGGATTAAATTCGATTATTGTGGATCGCGGTCAGATGCGAGCGGATCATCACTTTCTGGTGCGGCTTCTTCACTGGTCGTCGTTTCAGACGGCGTTACCGCCAGCGGATCATCCAGAAGCGCGCCGTCGGGGCTCAGAACGTCATCAAAATCGTTGAGATTGATGCCATCTGTTTCAGCATCCGTTGGAACCGTGCCTTCAAGTTCGCGCTGGACGTCAGTTCGGCCATCCGCGTTCTCATGTGTCGCCATAATTGTCAGTGTCAAACTGGAGATAAAGAAGATCGCGCCGAAAATGATTGTCGTCCGCACGAGTGCGCCTTTGACCCCGGACCCCGACATCATACCACCGCCAGCGCCGCCGCCACCGCCGCCAATGCCCAGTGCGCCGCCTTCGGAGCGCTGCATGAGCACGACGATCACCAAAACAATGGAGACGAGAATGTGCGCGACAAGAATTACATTGGTCATGTTCAGTTCCTGAATCTCAAGCGGCGGGCATTACGCTTTTCTGGGCCGTCCGCCAACCCCTTTCGGTCAGTGAAAACCACTCTACGAAGCCACTGCTGCGGCATAAATGGCCATGAAATCCGCAGCCTTCAAGCTCGCACCGCCAATCAATCCACCATTGACGTTTTCGATCGCCAGAATTTCAGCAGCATTTCCCGGCTTCATTGAGCCACCATACAGAATCGGGACGTCGGCGCCGCGATTCTGAAAAAGCTCAACCAATAGTTTGCGAATATCCCGGTGCACTTCGGCGATCTCGTCAGAGCTCGGCACCAGGCCTGTTCCAATCGCCCATAGCGGCTCGTAAGCAACGACAATCGAGTCATATGCGCCCAGGGTCGGCAGCGACTTTCTTAAAATTCGCATCACAGTATCTTTGGTCTCGCCGCGCTGACGCTGTGCAAAACTCTCACCCACGCAGACAATTGGCGTGATACCGGCCCGCAAACAGGCGTGTGCCTGTTCCTGCACATAAGCGCTGCGTTCGCCATGTTCTGAACGGCGCTCTGAATGTCCAACAATAACATGAGAGGCGCCAGCATCCTTCAATTGCTCGGCAGACAAGTCACCGGTGAAAGCCCCGGACGCTTCTGGGTGACAGGCTTGTGCCCCAACTTTCAAACGCGCGCCCGCGCGCTCGTGCATCGGAACAAGCAAAGTCGAAGGCGGACAAATCAGGCAATCTGCATCATCTGCCATTGTCCCAAGCTGCGCGACGACTTTGTCGACTTCCATTAATGAGGATTTCAGGCCATTCATTTTCCAATTGCCTGCGATCAGTGTGCGTACCATACCAGTCACCATCTTGAACAAGTTTGTGCGCTCGCCTAGCAAGCTGTGCTGAAACAAACAAGCGATCCCGAAGGGAAAGGTCTCAACAATGCTGACCCCGATGCGTAATATGCTCCGCTCTAAAGCGGCCGGCGGAATTTTCGTGATTATTATCATATCGATGGCGGCGTGGGGCGTGACCGACATTTTTGCCGGAGGATCAGGGAATAATCTGGTCAGTGCCGGTAATCGCGGCGTGTCGGATCGCGCGCTTGATTCGACGCTTGAGCGGATCCTGCGGACCCAAACCGACGAGCGCGGTCGTTCCTTGACCAAGGAAGAAGCGATGCAGCGGGGTATGCTGGATCAGATTTTTGGCGATCTTTCGCGCGAAACCATGCTGACCGCTTATGCCGATAAACAGGGCATTGCTGCGACCACTGATGCGATCGTCGAAAACATTCGGACCGACCCGATATTTCAAGACACGACCGGCGTGTTCGATCCGTTGCGCTATTCTCAGCTTCTGGATGCCAATGGCTTTCGCGAGGCCGACTATGAGGCGGATATCGAAGCCAGTATGACAATTGACCGGTTGCAGGCTGTTCCGAGTTCCGGGCTACGGGTTCCAACGGCGTTGGCGCGCCTACAGGCCGCCTATTCGGGCGAATTGCGATCTGCGTCCTGGTTCTTGTTGGAACAATCACAACTACCCGAAATCGGCGACCCAACCGAAGAAGAGCTATTGGCGCTTTATGAAGAGCGTAAAGGGTTGCTGCGTGAACCAGAACGACGCGGGATCAGCTTGATCCACTTGACGCCCGATGATTTTGTCGCCCAGGTTGACGTCACTGAAGGTGACATTTCAGCCTATTACGAAGCCTATAAAGCGGAACGCTATACCGGAGCCGATAGCCGGACTTTTACAGAATTCGCCTTTGCTGATGAAGCAACAGCCCGCGCAGCACTCGGACGAATTGCTGGCGGTGCAGCCCCTGAATCCATCGCGACAGCGACCTCGACCGAGTTACGCTCAGGCCGCCGTGAAATTATTACCAATGAGAGACTGGCAGAGCAGGTCTTTGCGCGCGGCGCCCAGACGGGCTCGATCCACGGCCCGCAACCGGTCGCCGGCAGCTATGTCGTCATCCGTCTTGAAGACGTCATCGAAGGCGCTGCCACCCCGCTCGCTGATGTTCGCGACGAAATTGAACAAGAATTGGCACAGCAACTCGCTGTTGGCTTATTCTTTGATGCTCTGCCGCAATTCGATGATTTGCTCGGAACAGGCGCCGACCTGGAAGGCATCGCCGAAGGTCTGGGTACGCCGGTTCTGTCATTTGCGCCAGTCGACACGAACGGTGTCACGAAAGCCGGAAAACGCTATTTGCCACTGGTGACTGCGCCAGGTCTTCTGCAAATGATCTATGCGCAAGCTGAAGGTCGCAACACGGAACGGTTTGGCGAGGATGAAACGACATGGATCGCCCGGGTTGATACCATTGTGCCAGAACGCTTGCCTGAATTTGACGAAGTCCGCGATCAACTGGAGGCAGCCTGGAAACAGCAACGCGCCAGCGAACAGTTGCAAACCGTGGCGGCGGAAATCGAGACTGCGATTGCTGACGGCTCAAGCACGCTCGCCGCGGAAGCGGCCAAATATGCAACTGAAGTCGAGACATTGCCGCGTCCCGTAACCCGCGAAAACAATGAGTTCCAATTGCCAGGCTCCCTGATGTCCGGTCTGTTCGCCGCAAACGAAGCCGGCGAAACATTCTCCATCCAGGGCGTTTCAGGGCAGATGATTGTCTTGCAAGTCGATAGTATTGACCGGCCGGAGAGTGAAACTCTCGATCTGCTCGCCCAGGCCAGCGCGCTCGATATTCAAAATGGCATCGCCGACGACCTCTTCCGCGCTTATTTGATCAGCATTGCGGAAGATGTTGAACTCGAAACCAATGTCCGTGCCTTCGAAGCTTACAAACGGAGCCTCGTGACGGAACAATGAGCCGTGATCAATTACGCGTTCGACGGCGACCCGGAGACTTAGAAACGCCGGTTTCGGCTATGCTGAAGCTCGGCCCGGACAAACCCGGCAGTTTCCTTTTTGAGTCCATTCTCGGGGGCGAACGGCTCGGACGCTATTCATTCATTGGCCTACATCCGCAATCCTGGATGCGCGTGCTGGACGGTGTTGGGCAAACATCGCCGGATCTTTCCTTCGAAAGATCGGAGCCGATCAAGGG
>CAYGUD010000265.1:0-3909 GCA_964352865.1 uncultured Hyphomonas sp. | reverse complement strand
GTCATGATCCGACCGGCGAAAGCGGCGAGATTGCTGGCCACTTGCACCCGTGCGCAAAAGTCCTGAGCAAAGTCCGCGCGCTGCGCCGTCGGTGTTTCGTCAGTGATGGTGAGCGTCTGATTATGCCAGCCTTGGGCGCGTTCACAGGTGGTCTCAACATTCTGGACGAGGCGTATCTGCCGTGTTTTCCAGAAGGTGGTATGATGGTCTTTGCGATGTCGCGTGAAGCGGTTATCCCGATCTCATCAAAGCGCCTGATTCCCGACCACGGACGCCCCCGTTCCGGTCAGTGGCGCCTAAACAGACAGCCTTTGCGGAAGGAATAAGCAATTGGAAAACATCGATTTTGCCAAACTGTGGGCCGATTATGGCGACGAAATTCTCGGCTTTGGCGCGCAGACTGTTGGTGCGCTGATCGTTCTGATCATCGGATTGCGCGTCGCGAGTTGGCTCGGTCGTCTGGTCCGCACGATCTCTTTGAAGCAAGAGAATATTGACGATACGCTGGGGAATTTCTTCGGCTCTTTGGTTCGCTGGGCGGTTACGGCGGCGGTGTTTATCGCTGTGCTGCAGGTGTTTGGCGTGCCCGCCACCAGTTTCGTGGCTGTCCTTGGTGCGCTGACCCTGGCGATTGGCCTGTCGCTACAAGGGGCGCTGGGCAATATCGCCTCTGGCGTGATGATCATGATTTTCCGGCCATACCGTCTGGGCGACTATGTCGAAGCCGCTGGCGCTGCCGGCACCGTGAAGGATATCAACCTGTTCCAAACGGTTCTTGCGACGCCGGATAATGTGCAGGTCATGGTGCCGAACAGTCAGGCGATTGATGGTGTGATCAAGAATTATAGCGGCTATACGACCCGCCGCGTCGATATCACGTTCGGCATCGACTATGGCGATGATATCGACAAAGCGTTGGCCATTATCGCGTCTGTTGTTGATGCCGATAAGCGCATCATGCGGAACCCGGAACCGTTTGCGAAAGTGGTCAATCTCGGGGATAGCTCGGTCGATATCGCGACCCGAAACTGGGTTTCCGCAGCTGACTATTGGGATGTGAAGTTCGACTTGCTCAAGAAGATCAAGATCGCGTTCGATCAGCAGGGCATTTCGATCCCGTATCCGCACCAAGTCGAGATCGTCAAAGAGGTCGCGTAAGCTGTGACAGATCCGGCGCTCGAAAATATAGGCGAGACAGCTGCCAAGACAGGCAAGCTGCCAAAAGAAAAGCGCCATATTCTTTTGCGCCTGTTCGGTATCAGCTGGTGGGGTTGGATCAAACTGGCTCTGCTTTGCATTCTGGTCGGCTTTCTCGTTATGGCCAATGAATTCGATCCAGCCTCTCCTGATGTGAATGTCATGGGGGCAATGCAGAGCTTTCTCGCCTCGGTCGGGGGGCTGGCGAGCTGGGCAGCGCGTAATTTCTGGAAGCCAGCCTTGGCAGGCGCCACAATCGTGCTTCCGATCTGGTTGGCCTGGCGGGCGCTATCACTGCCATTTCGGAAATAGAGGACGTTCGTTTATTCCGGCCCTGACGCGTCGGCAGAGCTTCCCCCAGCGCGAATTCGACTTAGTCTCCTGGATTAAACAAGCTTATCGGGAGAAGTCGCTATGGATATGAACCAGTTGATGTTTCGGGACGGCCTTATGCAAGGCGAACGGGTCCTGGTCACAGGCGGCGGCACCGGGCTCGGCAAGGAGATGGCTGAAGGCTTTCTCAAGCTCGGGGCAGAAGTGCATATTTGCGGCCGCCGCGGCGGCGTCTGCGAAGAGACGGCTGAGGAATTGATGCGGACGCATGGCGGCAAAGTTGTGCCGCATGCCTGCGATATTCGCGTCGCTGAAGCGATTAATGACATGACTGACGAGATCTGGACCAATCACGGATCGCTGACAGGGTTGGTCAATAATGCCGCCGGGAATTTCATCTCGCGCACTGAGGATCTGTCGATCCGCGGTTTTGATGCAATTGCGAATATCGTCTTTCGCGGGACATTTTACATGACCCACAATATTGGCAAGCGCTGGATCGATGAAGGCAAGCGCGGCAATGTGATTTCCATTCTCACCACTTGGGTGTGGAATGGTGGCCCGTTCGTCGTGCCGTCTGCGATGTCGAAATCTGCAGTGAACACCATGACTCAATCACTCGCCATTGAGTGGGGCCGTTATGGCCTTCGCTTCAATGCCATCGCGCCAGGGCCATTCCCAACAGAAGGCATGACCAAGCGTCTCGCTCCGGGCGCGGAAAGCACTGAAGACATGAACCGGGATGGCTCCAACCCAATGGGCCGGATCGGAATGATGCATGAACTGGTCAATCTCGCCGTATTCCTGATGGGGCCGGGCGCCGAATATGTGAATGGGCAAACCATCGCAATTGATGGTGCTGCATATAATGCGACAGGCGGAAACTTTTCGCGTCTCGCTGAATGGGGCGATGGCGAATGGCAAGCCGCGCGAGAATCGATTGAAGCGACGAACGCCAAAGACAAAGCCAATCGCACCGTCTAAATCAACTCAATAACAATCCGGAGAATATCTATGGCCGATCGATTTGACTTGTCGGGACGTATCGCACTTGTGACCGGCGCCTCTTCAGGGCTGGGCAAGCACTTTGCGGGCATTCTATCCGATGCCGGCGCAAAAGTTGTGCTTGCGGCGCGCCGGACGGATCGATTAGAGGCGCTTGCTGCCGAGATTGAAGCCAAAGGCGGCGAAGCGCTTGCCGTATCTATGGATGTCACCAAGGCAGATACGATTCAGGCTGCGCTGGAGGCCACGATCAAGCGATTTGGCGCCCCGGCAGATGTGATTGTCAACAATTCCGGACTGAGCCGAGAAGACTGGTTCACCAATATGGATGAGGATGATTTCGATCTGGTGATGGACACCAATACCAAAGGGGTCTGGCTCGTGGCGCGGGCTTTTGCCGGGGCGCTGGTCAAAGCCGGCAAGCCAGGCAGTATGATCAATATCGCTTCTGTCGCCGGCAAACGCGTTGGCTATACAATGGCGGCCTATTGCGCCTCAAAAGCTGCGTGTGAACATATGACCCGGGCGATGGCGATTGAAATGGCGCGATATGGTGTCCGCGTGAATGCCATTGCGCCAGGCTATTTCGAGACAGAGATCAATGACTCCTTCCTGGCCTCAGATGAGGGGCAGCAAATGCGCAAGCGGATCCCGATGCGCCGGTTTGGCGACCATGAAGAATTGTCCGGTCCATTGCTGCTATTGGCTTCTGATGCGGGCAGTTTCATGACTGGCGCGACAGTTGTGGTTGATGGCGGTCACATGTGGGGCTCACTCTGATCGAGCCAAAAAATGGCAGTGGGTTAAGACAGCATTAGCCCTTCTTTCGTAGCCTGATCGCTTGATGGAGGCGTCTATGAGTGCTGCACGGCGACAAAAATCCCACGAGACTGGCGACGCGAAAATGAAAGCGGCGGCGATCAAGTCTGTGTCTGCAAAAGCCAAAGATACACCGGCCGCTGTTCCGTCACCGGCGAAAGAGCTGCAGGCGAAACTCGAAGCGCATTATCAGCCGTTTAGCCAGCGGATGTCGATCATTCTGATCTCGTTAATGGTGGCGTTTGCCTTCCTTGGCGGATGGGTTGGTGGATCCGGCGCGATTTCAATCGTTTAGGCCGCACTAGCTATCTCAAAATTAGACGTTATCACGACGTTGGGGACTATTCCGGAGCGAGTATCATGACCATTCGTAAAGCCGTGCTGCCTGTTGCAGGATTTGGGACACGCGTCTTGCCAGCCACAAAAGCAATTCCAAAAGAGCTTCTGCCGGTCGTTGATCGGCCAGCTTTGCAATATGTTGTCGACGAAGCGATTGAAGCCGGTATCGAGCACATTGTGTTCATTACGGGACGCGGCAAAGGGGCGATTGAAGAT
>CAYGUD010000264.1:0-3920 GCA_964352865.1 uncultured Hyphomonas sp. | reverse complement strand
CCGTCCCATAAGATGCGGCCATCGACGCAGCCCATGACATAGAAAATCGTCCCAACGACGCTTTCGTCCATACAAAGACCATAAGGCCGCGCCACAGGATACCCGAGCGGATACAGCGCGTTGATGACACGAAACTCGCGATCCACGGCGTGCGCGGATGGCAGCAGTTTACCAGGTGGTTTGCGGCGCATGACATAAGTCTGGCCACCCGCAAACAATTTGTAAGTCGGATTCGATTGCCCGCCTTTGAACTGCTTGACTGTTAGCGGTCCTTCAAAGCCCTCAACATTCTCCACCATCCAGGCTTCGAGATTGGCTTCATTGAATTTGTGCGTATCAGCGACATCTTTTGTGCCGGTGAACATTTCCTGCGCGTTGCCGCTGTGTACCATGCCGCGTCTCCCGGGGGTGTTTTGCTTCGTTTGTCTGTTTAGCAAGCCCAACAGCGGCGACAAGTCGGACGCAGGGTTAGGCTTGCGCTCGAAGCGTTTCAATCGCCGTTTTCGCCTCACTTGCACGTGCAACAGGCACGAAAATATGGTCGTGGTGGAATGCCGCCACGGCATTGCAAGGTATGCCAGCATCCGCCAGCGCTTCGGCAACTTTAGCGAGGAAGCCAACGGCCTGTAGATCCGAGTACACACTCAGCTCCAACCAGGCCCATTGATTGTCTTTTGGGGTGTCTGCCGCCGCCGATGTGATCACCGTCAGACCTTCGGTTTCCTGGAACAGCATGGCGATATCGCGAACCTCGCGGAGATTCACCAAATCAGTCCATGAGGCCTGTTCTGAGGAGATCGTTTCAAACCGCCAGACACCGTCGCGCGTGTTTACGCTCAGGCTTGCCAGCAATTTCGAGAGATCCCGCTCTGCCATTATTTCAGCGCCCGCCAACCGATATCTGTACGATTAAAGCCTTCTGGCCAATTGATCTTTTCGACCCCGGTATAGGCGCGGTCTACAGCCTGGCGAAGATCTTCGCCGGTCGCCGTGACGCCGAGAACTCGCCCGCCCACAGCAACAAGTTTGCCTTCACTGTCCGTGTCCGTCCCAGCCTGAAAAACCGTAACGCCGTCGATGGCATTCGCGTCTTCCACCCCTTCGATGATCGACCCTTTGGGATAAGATTCCGGATAGCCATTGGTTGCCATGACGACCGTCGCACTTGGTTGGAAACGGTTGATGCCCATCATGTCGGCAATCTCGCGATGACCATGCACCAGACCGCCTGTGGCACATGTTAGCAACGCTGGCACAATGTCACCTGGTAGCCCGGCCATCAGGACCTGACATTCAGGGTCTCCAAAACGTGCATTGAATTCCACCACTTTCGGTCCCGACTCAGTCACCATGATGCCGACATAGAGCACGCCTTGATAAGGCATGTCCTGCGCGGCCATGCCAGAGAGAAGCGGCTCAACGATGAGGGCCTGCACCAATTCCATGATCCGCGGCGTGACCACAGGAGCAGGCGCGTAGGCGCCCATGCCGCCAGTATTCAAACCTTTATCTCCATCGCCGACGCGCTTGTGATCCTGGGCTGGCGGCAGGTAGATCGCGCCCTCTCCGTCAGTCAGCACAAAAATCGAGGCTTCCTCACCGGTCATGAATTCTTCGATTACGATTTCCGTTGACGCATCCCCGAACTTGCCGGTCATCATCGCTTCGACTTCGTTCTCGGCTTCTTCGAGATTGTCGCAAATCACCACACCTTTGCCGGCAGCCAGACCGTCGGCCTTGATGACATAAGGCGCGTCCATGGTTTCCAGGAAATCCAGCGCCTCGGTGAGATCGGTGAAGCGCCCATAAGCAGCCGTCGGAATATCGAACTGCTTCATAATGTCTTTGGAGAAGCCTTTGGAGCTTTCTAATTGCGCCGCTTTTTCGCTTGGCCCAAAGACGTCAAAGCCGCGCGCCCGAAGCGCATCAGACAAGCCAGCTGCGAGCGGGGCTTCCGGACCGATAACGATCAGATCCGGCAAAACTTGTAGCACCAGCTCCTGCATCTTGTGGAGATCCGTTGGATCGACATCAAAACACGGTCCGATCTTATCCATGCCCGGATTGCCGGGGACACAAAAGACTTCGTCGACAATCTCGGATTGGGCGATTTTCCAAGCGAGGGCGTGTTCGCGGCCGCCCGAACCAACAACGAGTATTTTCATGGCGCCAGCCCTTGCACCCTGGGAGCGCCGGGATCAAGGGCTCAATACAACATAGCGCGATAATCCGGATGCGCATCAGCCATGTCTGCATAAAGCCAGACCATCCGATCAAGGAACCAGAACTTGCCGCCCATAATCAAAAGGAGCCCCAGAAAAACCGGCCAGATCTCGAATTGCCACAATCCCCATGCCAACGGAATTATCCCTATGCCGGAAATCACGCTGAGCAAAATTGCCCAACGCGAATGATGGTCCGGGATCGGGACGGCTTTGCGATTGAGCCAAACACGTTCGCCAATCACACCGCGCGACATCCAATTGTCAGTGCTATTTGGTTTCGGAAAGACACGCGGATTGATCCAGATCCAGACCAGCAAGGCTGCAATTATGGCAAGACATGCCCAGCCAATCCAGACTCGTGACCATATCGCCAATGCGAAAGCGGGAAGAATCGGCACCCGCGTCCAGCCACTCCACGGATTGGCATGCCGGGTCCAGATTTCCGGGCTCATGGCCATGCTCTTTTCTGTGATTGAACCTACATCCATGAGGCAATCTCCTTGTCTTCTGACCCTATAGTCGTGCGGAGCCGTTCAAAGGTTCAGTCAATTCCCGGGTGACGGCGAATGCTCCCCCGTCTAGAGTTGAAACATGGCTGATTCACCGACTTCCAACTTACCCGAGCTCTCGGTCTCTGAACTCTCTCAGGCGCTGAAGCGCACAATTGAGACGGCCTATGACCATGTCCGTGTGCGCGGCGAATTGGGGCGTGTGACGATTGCTCGGTCTGGCCACATGTATGCCGACTTAAAGGACGACAAGGCGGTGTTGAATACGATCATGTGGAAAGGCCAGGTGTCGCGCCTGCCCTTCCGGCCTGAGGAAGGGCTCGAAGTCATCGCCACCGGGCGGCTCTCGACATATCCGGGTCGGTCTAATTATCAATTGATCGCCGATAGTTTGCGCCCGGCTGGTGTCGGGGCGCTGATGGCATTGCTTGAAGAACGCAAAAAAAAGCTAGCTGCGGAAGGCCTGTTCGACGATCGCCACAAGAAAGCTCTACCATTTTTACCGAAAACAGTCGGCGTGGTTACGTCGCCTACTGGCGCCGTCATTCGCGATATCCTCCACCGTATTCAGGATCGCTTCCCGGTTCGGGTCATTCTTTGGCCCGCTTTGGTTCAAGGGGACACGGCAGCACCGCAAATCGTCGCTGGTATTCGCGGCTTCAATGCGATGCCAGAAGGTGAGCGCCCCGATGTGCTGATCGTTGGCCGCGGCGGCGGTTCGATTGAGGACCTCTGGCCGTTCAATGAGGAAGAGGTTGTCCGCGCCGCATTCGAGAGCCAGATCCCGCTCATCTCAGCGGTGGGTCACGAGACCGATACAACGCTTATCGACTATGTCTCTGACGCACGAGCGCCAACGCCCACTGGCGCAGCCGAAATCGCCGTGCCTGTGCGCTCCGAACTCACGCTCCAAATCGACGATTATCAACAACGCCTAAAACGGGCGCTGGTGCGATACATCAAACGCGGCAAAGAACGCCTCACCGCGAATCGATTGCCGCCCGCGCTGCGACTGCTTGAGACCAAACGCCAACGTTTTGATACAGTGGCGGATCGGCTGCCGCTGGTGACCCGAACTCTGGTAGAACGCCGCCGCTCCAGACTAGAGGCGCTCAGCGCAGGCTTGATTAGTCCCAAGCAAGTGGTTCGCGAAAAGCGCGGCAAACTCGAGAATCTATCTGGGCGA
>CAYGUD010000263.1:0-3936 GCA_964352865.1 uncultured Hyphomonas sp. | reverse complement strand
CCCGCTCAACAGGATGGCGACATCGCTGAATGAACGCCCGGCAAAATCACTTTGCTATTGCAGTAATGTGTTCGTGCCTTTCGGTCTATTCTCTCTCATATTCCAAATTGGCGTCGCCGGATTGGGGTTGATGCAATCACGGGATGAGACCCTAACCCTCATAAGAAAAAGTCCAGACGGCCTGTAAGCCGGGTTCTGTTCCCCCTTGCGGGTTCAGCAGCCATTCCTCTGCGACACGTGTTGCCACGTGCCTGATGCGACGCACCCGGGGCGCAGGCTGAAGACGGCCCATGCGCACCCCCTATTCGGTCTTGCTCCTGGCGGGGTTTACCATGCGGGCCGCGTCGCCGAAGCCCCGGTGGGCTCTTACCCCACCCTTTCACCCTTACCCTGGACCAGGTCCGGGGCGGTATACTTTCTGTGGCACTTTCCCTCGGCTTGCGCCGGGTGGACGTTATCCACCGCCATGTCTCCGTGGAGCCCGGACTTTCCTCCAGCAAGCAAGCTTGCCAGCGACTGCCCAGCCGTCTGGAGCGGCGGATATAGGACCTTTATTCGACTTTCGCCAGCGCTAAAAACGGCGCACTCGATTGAACAGGCAGCCTGCATTCGATAGTGGAGACGCATGGTTCATGTCTTGAAAAAGCTTATTGGCGCCCGGCATCCAATCGTGCAGGCGCCAATTGGAAGCTTTACCTCGCCCGCTCTGGTCTCTGCCGTGGCAAATGCAGGATGCGTTGGAATGTTCGCATCGTCCTGGACACCGCCCGAAAAAATCCCTGCCATAATCAAGAAAACGAATGCTCTGACGGATGGCGTTTACGGCATAAACCTGGTGCTCGATTGGGATCAGACAGAGCGGCTGGACGCCGCTCTCGATGCCGGCTGCCGGCTGGTTTCATTCTTTTGGGGAGATGCCCAGCCTTACACAGACATCGCGAAACGCCGCGGAGCGACAGTCATGGTGACTGTAGGATCAGCAAAAGAAGCACTGACCGCCATCGAGGCTGGCGCCGACATACTTGTCGCGCAAGGCTGGGAATCTGGTGGCCATGTCTGGGGCACGATCGGCACAATGGCTTTGATCCCGGCTATCCGACAGGTTCTGCCAGATGCTCCGCTGATTGCTGCAGGCGGCATTGCCTCCGGGCAGGCGATGGTTGCGGCGCGCGCACTTGGCGCGGATGGCGTCTGGATGGGCACCCGGTTCGCGGCCAGCCAGGAAGCGCACGCACACTCTGGGTTTAAGGACATGCTCGTCGCGGCTCGGGAAAACATGACGGTGATTGGCGAAACATTTGATGGCGGGTGGCCAGATGCCCCGCACCGCGTCCTGCGCAATGCCACGACAGATACCGCGCCTGGATCAGAAAAATCACGCGATGTGATTGCTGCCCTGGCAAATGGCTGGCCTGTGCATCGCTATGATCAGATACCACCCACCAAAGGTATCACGGGGAGATGGCAAGACACCGCGCTTTATGCCGGGCAAAGTGTCGGCCAGGTCCGAGAGGTTTTGAGTGTTGCGGAGATTGTCGCGCAAATCTTGGAAGACGCTGAAAAAACCACCGAGGCGCTGCGTTCCGGCCACGGATAGGGCCCGCCACAGAACGCCGCCTTAGAGTCCTATCTCCCCTTCACGTGCGAATGATAAAATTTTTGTCTTGAGTGTCCTAAGGACAGCGCTGGCCTATTGGTGTGCGAATCTCACCCCTTGCCGCACAAGGCGAACGCGCCATTTTAAGTTTGGCCTTATGGAGTAGACCGTTATGAAACTCATCAGTGATGACATTCTGGTAGATAGCGGCGCCGATATGCCGGTGCACCCCCTGGCCTACCCTTTGCTGGAAACAGATTTCCAGCTGTGGAATCCCAATTCCTGGACACGCGGACATCCTCATGACCTCTACAAGCGGATGCGCAATGAGGCGCCTGTCATGTGGTCAAAGATGCGCAAAGGCGGCAGTGGGTTCTGGTCTGTTTCAAGATATGAAGACATCAAGACCGTTGAACTGACGCCGGAAATTTATTCTTCGCAGCGCGGCGGTATCAATCTGGCCGTGCCTCCGCGCGAGCATTGGCGTCCTGAAATCCTCGTTCGCGCCGCGATGGACAATTTGATTTCCATGGATGAGCCGCAGCATATGCAGATGCGGATCCAGCAGAAAGACTTTTTCATTCCAGCCTATGTCAAAGTGCTACGGGAGAAAGTCAGCGATAAAGTCGAGTCCCTGCTCGACGATCTGGAAGCCAATGGCCCTGTCGTCGATTTCGTCAAAATCTTCTCCAATCAATTGCCGCTCTACACGCTGTGCGAAATGCTCGGTGTTGATGAGGAAGATCGCCAGAAAATCGTCCACTGGATGCATTATCTGGAAATGGCCAGCCAGTTCATGTCGAACCCGCTGCGCACATTCCTCGGTGAGCCGCTCTTCCCGTTGCGGTTCAAGAAAGTCGTCGAGGAAATGTTTGCGTATGGCGCCAGCGTGATGGCCGACCGCCGGGCTAATCCGCGCGATGATTTGCTGACCGTGATCGCGCAATCGAAACTGGACGATGAGCAATTGCCGCAGGAATATCTCGACGGCTCCTGGCTGCTGATCATCTTTGCCGGCAATGATACGACACGAAACTCGCTGTCCGGGACGATCAAACTGATGACCGAGTGGCCGGATCAACGCGCTATGGTGCTCGACGATCCGTCGCTCATTCCGCGTATGTCAGAAGAGGCCCTGCGCCTGGTCACGCCCGTAAAACACATGCGCCGCACTGCGGTCGAAGACACTGAGCTGAACGGCCAGATGATTGCCAAGGATGAAAAAGTGGTGATGTGGTATGGTGCCGGAAACCGCGATCCAGAAATTTTCCCGAACCCTGACGTGTTCGACATGACCCGCGACAATGTCGATAAGCACATCGCCTTTGGCCATGGCGTGCACAAATGTCTCGGCTCTCGCATTGCGCAAATGCAATTGCGCGTCGCCTATGAACAGATTTTCCAGCGCTTTCCGAACATCGAATTCACTGGTGACATCAAATACGGCCCCAACGCATTGGTGCACGCGATTTCGAAGCTGAAAGTCAATCTCTATGGCAATGGCAATTCACGGCCCACCAAAGTGCAAGTGAAGTCACTCGAAAAAGCCTGACAGATCGGGACTTAGTCAGCCCAGATCAGCGGTTCAGCTTTGGCTCTCAGAATCTCAACCAGGTCTGGATCCATGAACCGATAGAGATCCGGTATATCCAGCGTGTGCATTGTCTTGTAGCGGACTTCGTCGCGAAACTGTGCGCGAAGACGGCTGGCATGCTTGTCCTCCATCACGAATATCACATCCGCCCAGCGAATATCGGCCACCGAGATTGTATGCTTGGCGCTACGCGAGGTTCCAGCGGACCGGACAGAGAGGCCGTCGTCAGACCGAAAAACCGCTTCGCCCGTCGGGCTCCGCCACTTATTCTTTGAGCAGACAAACAGGACATTGATCGGGTCAGCGTCGCGCAACAGAACCTCCCATTCACGGTGCGGCCAGATCCGGCCTAGTTGCTGGGCACGTTTTACCTTGGCGCTGCGAAAGTAAAGCAGCCGCCATTGCTTTTCCTGCCAACAGGCGCGGAATTCTGGTTTTTGTGTACGTCCGCCATGCTTGCAACGCTGCGCGCGCCGCCAGGCTCTGCTGCGGTCTGTCATCATCTGATCCTCGATTGAATTGCGGGTTCAGCAGCCGCAGCAATACGAGGATATCCGGCTTTAGGCTAAATAGAGCGGATGGACAAGACGAAGCATTTCGCGCGTTCGTTGATCAAGCTGGCCCGTGATCTGATCCTGAACCCAGCGCCGTTGAAAGGCACGAATGACCGCTTCAGTGGCACCATCGAATGCGCCATTGAGCTCAATCTCGTAACCAATCTCGGCCAGCATGGCTTGTGCGGCAC
>CAYGUD010000262.1:0-3957 GCA_964352865.1 uncultured Hyphomonas sp. | reverse complement strand
GCGCCATGATTTGATTTTTTACTTCGGCTCATGCGCCCTTCATGCACTGCCCGAGGCGTCGCATAAAGATCTCGCACGCAGTTTTTTCACCAAACCAGTCATGCGGCAGCATAAGAGGATCCGCGCCATCGAAATGCACAATCGTATAGCTCCGCGTACTTTTGATTTCTGAGATGGCATCCCAGTCAATCCGCGTCTCTACCAGGTTTCGACGAATGATAAGGCATTCATTGGCCAGGGCGACTTCGGTCACTTGTTCCATTTCGGCGCCGCGTCCATGCTGATGGCGATACGCCCAGCGCATGAAAATCAGGTACCAGACAATGCCTGCGACAGCTGCAAGGATCGCCGACAACATCACAGTCCAATAATCGGAAAACTCTATCCGTTCCAAAGCGGTCTGAACCAGTAACGCCATGCCTGCGCCAATGATCGGCGCTGTGACGCCAGCATAGTACAGAGTCGTGGGGCCAATCGTACTGCCACGAATGGCATTGGTCAGCCGTTTGGCATCGCGCTTTTTGAGCGCCCCAGAAATGGTCATCGCAGTCTGCATTAAGCCTGTTCAACCACAAACAGTTTGGGAAACTGGAAACTGAATAGATCAAAATGAAAAGGACCGCACGTTTCCGTACGGTCCCTTTAATCGGTCTGCATTGAAACTAGTCGAGCGAACGCGCGATCATTTCAACTTCAAAACACTCGATCCGGTCGCCTTCACGGATGTCTTCATATTTCTCGAAGGCCATACCGCATTCCATGCCATTGGTGACTTCAGTGACTTCGTCCTTGAAGCGTTTCAGCGTTTTCAGCATGCCTTCGTGAATGACGACATCGTCGCGCAACAAGCGCACGCCGCAGCCGCGTTTGACGACGCCTTCGGTCACTTTACAGCCAGCAACTTTGCCGGTTTTGGTGATATTGAAGACTTCCAGAATGTCCGCATAGCCGATGAAGGTTTCTTTCTTCTCGGGATCCAGCATGCCGGAGAGTGAGGCTTTCACATCATCGATCAATTCATAGATGATCGAGTAATAGCGAATTTCGACGCCTTCTTTTTCAGCCAGTTCACGGGCTTGCTTATTGGCCCGTACGTTAAACGCAAATACTGGCGCGCCGGATGACTGGGCCAGAAGAATGTCGCTCTCGGAAATACCGCCCGCAGCGCCGTAAACGACATTTGCGCGAACTTCGTCTGTCGACAGATTCTCAAGCGATTGCGTAATCGCTTCGACAGAGCCCTGCACATCGCCTTTCAGGACAATCGGCAGATCCTTGGTATCTGCTGAACCATCGGTGAGGCTGGTCATGAATTGCTCGAGCGATGCGCGCTGCGTTGCAACGCCTTGCTTCTGGCGCTTCATGCGCTGGCGATATTCTGTGATCTCGCGGGCGCGGGCTTCACTATCAACAACATTGAAAGCGTCGCCAGGTTCTGGTGTCCCGTCGAGACCGAGCACTTCGGCTGGCATTGACGGCAAAGCCTCTTTCATTTGCTGACCACGCTCATTGACCAGGGCGCGGACTTTACCCCATTGCGCGCCGGCAACGACAATGTCGCCTCGCTTCAATGATCCACGCTTGACGAGCACAGTCGCAACTGGACCGCGGCCTTTGTCGAGTTGAGACTCGACGACGATACCATCGGCGTCTCGCTTTGGATTTGCTTTCAGTTCGAGCAGTTCGGCTTGCAGTGTGATCGCTTCAGTCAGGGCATCCAGGCCGGTGCGCTTGAGCGCCGACACTTCGATGGCCTGAACGTCACCGCCCATAGCTTCGACTTGAATATCATGCTGCAGCAAGTCAGTGAGGACTTTGCTGGCGTCGGCATCTTGCAGGTCAACTTTGTTGACCGCGACAATGATCGGCACTTCAGCCGCCTTGGCGTGCTTAATCGCTTCAATCGTTTGCGGCATGACAGAGTCATTTGCGGCAACCACCAGAATAACAATATCGGTGACATTGGCGCCGCGCGCCCGCATTGACGAGAAGGCTGCGTGACCCGGTGTGTCGAGGAAGCTGATCTTGTCACCAGACTTCAGCTGGACCTGATAAGCGCCGATATGCTGAGTGATGCCGCCGGCTTCGCCAGCCACCACATCGGTTGAGCGCAAGGCGTCCAGCAGGGATGTCTTACCGTGGTCGACATGTCCCATAATCGTGACGATCGGCGAACGACCAACCAGATCCTTCGGATCGTCTTCGATACCATCAAGGCCGATTTCGACGTCTGCTTCAGAGACGCGCTTAACCGTGTGACCAAATTCTTCAGTGATCAGTTCCGCCGTGTCGGCATCAATGATGTCCGTCGAGCGCATCATTTCGCCTTGCTGCATCATGAATTTCACAACGTCGCCGACGCGCTCTTTCATCCGACCCGCCAGGTCCTGCAGCGTGATCGTTTCCGGAAGTTTCACTTCTACTGATGCACGTTCTTTCTGTTCGCCGCCCATGCGACGTTCGCGTTCCCGTTCGCGGGCGCGTTTAACAGAGGCCAGTGAGCGCTGACGATCGCCGTCATCACCGAGCGCGGATGCGATGGTGAGCTTTCCGCGCCGGCGTTTTGCGTCGCCGCCGCGTCCGCCGCGTCCGCCGCTCTGATCGCGCCGATCACGGTCATCGCGATCATTGCGCCCGCCTTTACGACGGGCGCCGGTAGCGGTTGCAGCCGCTTCCAGATCAGCCTGGCTCGGTGCCGCATCGCGACCTTGACCTTTGCCGCCACGTTCGGTGCGAGCAGCCGGTTGAGCTTCCGCGGCCGGTTTGGTCTTGGCTTCGGCTTCTGCTTTTTTACGTTCAGCTTCGTCGGACTTGCGCCGCGCTTCAGCTTCTTCGCGCTCTTTGTCTTTTTGTTGTTTGGCTTCTTGCTGTTCTTGCAGAGCTTTGGTGCGCGCCTGCTGTTGAGCTTGTTCCGCTTTACGGGACTCTTCGGCCTTT
Organism: uncultured Hyphomonas sp.; assembly: GCA_964352865.1. Classification (GTDB taxonomy): domain Bacteria; phylum Pseudomonadota; class Alphaproteobacteria; order Caulobacterales; family Hyphomonadaceae; genus Henriciella. The sequence goes on along the minus strand of CAYGUD010000262.1, from coordinate 1,020 downwards.
TTGCGCATTAACAGCACTTTTTGGCGTTGCACCAGTTCATCGACCGTAATGCCGAGTTTCACCGCCGCGGCTTCAAGCTTGGACGGTTCCTTGCCACCAGCTGCAGGTTTCTTGCCGGTTGGCTTGCCGCCACCCGTCGTCTTCGACTGCGCCCCGATGGTACGTTTCTTCTTGGTCTGAACAACGACTTGCTTTGACCGGCCATGGCTGAATGTTTGCTTCACCGTGCCGGAACCCGCGCTGCGCGGCGCGGTGAGGGGCTTGCGCCCAGTTGTCGTACCTTTGTCTTTTGTATCGCTCATGCGTACCCTGGTATCTAACCTTTCATTCGAAGCGCTTGCCCGGCGCCTCTATTTCACAATTCTTCTCGTCCGCCGGAGAACCAGCCTGCCTCGGGCGCAACTCGGAATCCGGTCAGTCGCCGATAGGCCACTGCATAGGCATCCGAGAGAGAGCCTTGTTCAAGCAGCGCATGTATCACATGCTCCCGCCCAAAGGCCATGCCCAATTCAGCGGACGACAGTGCGCCCGCAACTTTGACGTCTTCATATATCGCCTTGGCGAGAAAATGAACCTTATTCCGGCCATCTTCTGCACCATCACTGGCTTCTAGGAGCCAACCCGGCGCTTGCTTACGGATATAAGCGCGAACCTGGTCAAAACCAAGTACAGCCACACCACTCTTCTTTGCCATGCCCAGCAGGCCAATACAGCGCTGCGCGAGTTGGCGATCTACTTCGTTCTGGAGATCTTCCATAACGCTGCTTTGAGCCTTGAAGGCGCGGGAAAACACGCCTTGCTTCATGCCGTCGGCCAATATCTGGCGATCAGCTGTGACCCAAGCGCCACGCCCGGGCAGTTTTCCGAAAATATCGGGCACAACCACGCCATCCGGGCTTCGGACAAAGCGAATGAGCGCGTCGGGCGCCAAGCGCTCGCGCGTGACAGCACACTGGCGAACAGGTCCGCCAGCGCGCTTTCCAGTTTGCGCCTCTAGGCGCTGGTCAGGGTCATTCAGAC
>CAYGUD010000261.1:0-3971 GCA_964352865.1 uncultured Hyphomonas sp. | reverse complement strand
GCAGAACCGAGAATTTGAACGGCTTGGTGACATAATCATTGGCGCCGCTATCGAGACCGAGAATCGTATCCGCGTCGCTGTCCTGACCGGTCAGCATGATGATCGGCGACCGCACCCCGCGCGTACGCATCACTTTGCAGGCCTCACGCCCGTCCATGCCTGGCATATCCACATCGAGCAGAATCAAGTCTGTTCGTTCGGTTTCCGCAATTTTGACGCCGCTTGCCGCATCCCCAGCTTGCAGCACACTGAAACCTTCATACAAATCCAATTGCTCGGCGAGCGCTTCCCGCAAGTCATTATCATCGTCCACCAGCAGGATGGTTTTTGTCACAGCCATGACTTTCTCCCTTGTCTTGTCGCCAGCAAATAGTGAATGAGACCAAAGACTTCATTACACGCTTCTTCAGCTGATGTCACAAAAAGGAGAGCAGTGCGTGACTGAAATAGTTTTCACGGCAAGTGCCCGCGGAGATTTCTCTGGCGGTGACGTAAAGTGCCGATGCGCGCTCGGACGTGGCGGCGTAATTGATGCAGCACAGAAGCGCGAAGGCGACGGCGCCAGTCCGCTCGGAACCTGGCGCATGAAGCGCGTCTTTTATCGCCCGGACCGCGTGGCGCGGCCTGACACGTCACTGCCGGTCATTCCGCTGGCCGAGCATGATGGCTGGTGCGATGCGCCGGACCACCCGTTGTATAACCGGCCGATCACACTGCCCTTTGACGCAAGCCACGAAAAACTATGGCGAGACGACCATGTCTATGACCTGATCGTTGAGCTTTCGCACAATGATGACCCAGTCGTTGCGCATCTTGGCAGCGCTGTGTTCCTGCATTTGTCCCACGATGATTTTCGCCCCACAGAAGGCTGTGTCGCGATCCCCCGCGACGAAATGCTGGCGGTTTTGCGCGTGGCGAGCCCTGAAACTACGATCAAAATTCAGTCATAGATGAATGCCAGCTAACGCAGCTGACCATATTCCAGCCACACGAATCACTGAAATGTGAATCTGCTGGGGCGGGCTTCGTAAGGAGGCTGCAGATGTTACAGCTGACTGAGTACTCGCCAGAACGCCCGGAATACGGGACGTTTTACCTCGTGACCCAGAGCGGTGAGCATGGTCCATACGAGACCTATGACGACGCCATTGACGCTGCTGAGCACCCACAACCAGACATGATCGGCTTTAATCCGCGTCGTGGATACTTCGTGGTTGATCGCTCAGAACCAGAGGCGAATTAGGCAAGTTCAGCCATAAATTGCTGTAGCTTCATGACAGATGGCACGGCATTGTCGCGCAGCCGCATCATGATCGCGAGCTTCTCAGTTTCGTCTTCGCCAATTCCGGAAACGAGCTGCGAATAGCCGTCGAGACGGTTATCCCTGAGCCAATGCCGCAAGTCTTTCTCTTGCGACCAGTTGTATTGGTTCATCATGAAAGCCGAATGCATGCGGACCCAGTCTGTCGCGTGGTTCGGCAATGGCACGACCTGACAGAGCCGGTTCTTCTCTTCTTCGGTGTCACGGGTGAGCTCGATATGCGCGATAAACGCCGCACTGAAGACAGGCTGCACGGTGCGTACTGTCTGCAAGCGGATCGTGTCGCCTTGAAAGATCTCAGTCTCTTCCATGTTTGCAACCGCGGCAGCTGAGCAATCAACGAACAGGGTGTCAGGATCACTTGGCAAAGTGGCGCCATCGAAAATGATCTGATCGGGCTCGATACGCTGAATGCGCCCTTTGCGGATGACATTCTTGACGCGGCGCAGCTCAGCCAGTTCCGGGTCAGAGATCGTCGCGCCATGGAACATGGTTGGCTCAATTTCCGGGTTGATACGCGTAAAAATGCCGGCGCGCTCCAGTTTCAGGAATAAGTCGTCAATGGAATCAGCGCCAGCGATCGCTTCCATTTGCGCCGCCTGTGCGCCCATGGTCATTTCAAAGAATTGCTTGTCGGGCTGCGTGGTTTCACGGCGCATCAGCCAGGCATCGCGCGGACACACCCAGTGGATCTGATCCGGATCAACATGATTTTCCAGCAACCAGATCACCGCATCAATACCGGTCTTGCCACCGCCCACCACGACATAGCGCGAAGGCGTTTCAGTAACTTTCGGCAAATCATTCAGCGGCATCAGTTTCACGCCTTCGGCGATTTCGAAGTTCGGCGTGTGCGTGGACGGTACAGTGGTTTTCAACCAGGTCGCGTCGACGATTTTCTCGCGCACTTTGACCGTGTAAGTCTTATCTGATGTCAGCGCACTAATCTTGCCATCGCCTTCATACTTGCACATCGGAAGATAGGTTGCGCGTCCGGTTGGCAAGAATTGGTAGCGCATGACTTCATCAAAGTAAGCCATGATTTCGGGTCCGGTGGCCAGGTCCTGCAACCCTTTGTTCAGGCCCAGAGTGTCGATGACGCCTTTGGACAGCTCTTTTGAGCTGACGCCATAATAGGCCGATGGCTGGTGCAACGTCACGAACGGATAGGCATCATTCCAATGCCCGCCCGGTTTTTGATGCATGTCGACGATCAAAACGGTCTTATCGCTTTCCGTCAGCACAATATCTGCAAACGCCATCCCCATCGCGCCTGCCCCTACAATCAAATAGTCAACTTCGATCGTCTCTTTCGTCATGGCCCCATCCCAGCAAATATAAAGCTTGATAACAGTGTTACTTTCTGATAATAACACTGTTATTGAAAGTCAAGCGTATTCCAAACATGACCCCTGCTAAATCAAAAATCCTAATAGCGGCTTCAGAAATTTTTGCCGAAACCGGTACAGGTGGCTTGAGCGTGCGCGCCATTTCAGGTCGCGCCGGCCTGTCGACGATTGGCATCTACAATCACTTCAATGGCAAACAAGGGATTCTTGATGCGCTTTACATTGAAGGGTTTGAATTGGTCATGGCAGCGATTGATATCGACCTGGATGCCACCACGCCGCGTGAAGCTGTCCTGCAAGGCTTGTCGAATTATGTCGACCTCGCCGCGAAACATCGTGGACATTACCAACTGATCTTCGGACGCGGCGACCCGGCTTACACGCCCTCTTCCAGCGCGATTGCTGTTGGCGAGGAAGCCTTCAACCGATTGACCACACTGGTCTCAAGAGCAATTCCCTCGGCCGCATCCAACCGGCAGAAGCGCGAAGCGGCTTTGCAGCTTTGGGCGCTAACCCATGGCTATGTCAGTTTACAGGACCATGAGGCAACGGACTTGATCCCGATGACCGCGTGGCGCGATTTGATCATCAACGCCGTGACAACGCATCTCGACGCGATCATTGCCAAGTTTGAAACTTAGGAATCGCGCGCGCCAAACAAGGCCGTACCAACCCGCACATGCGTCGCACCAAGCCGCGCTGCCAGAGCGTAGTCACTGCTCATGCCCATACTGACAATGTGAAGATCGTTTTGCGAGGCAAGTCGTTTCAGCAAGGCGAAATGCGGCGCCGCAGGTTCTGCTGCAGGCGGAATACACATCAAGCCTGTGACGCGGCCCGGATAAGTCTCGCGCGCCTGCGCCAATAATGCGCCAAGACCTTCAATGCTGACCCCGCCCTTTTGAGGCTCATCACCTGTATTGACCTGAATCAACAGATCGGGCGGTGTTGCGCCGGTCTTAACAACGGCTTTGACCAAAGCCTTGAGCAGTTTTTCTCGGTCCAGCGTTTCGATCACGTCGAACAATTGCACCGCGTCTTCAGCCTTGTTGGTTTGCAATGGTCCGATCAGGCGCAGCTGCAGATCCGGAACCTGCGCTTTGCGCGGGATCCATCGTGTCTCCGCTTCCTGCACCCGGTTCTCGCCGAACACGCGCTGTCCCGCCGCCAAAGCGGCATCGATCCGGTCGTCGGGTTGGCGCTTGGAGGCAGCGACCAGGCAGACATCCGTCCCGATCTCCGAAAGGATGCGTTTGCGGGCTTCGCTGATTGAGGCAGGCTGTGTATTGTCGGTCATTATG
>CAYGUD010000260.1:1757-3975 GCA_964352865.1 uncultured Hyphomonas sp. | reverse complement strand
CATCGTGATCGGTCTTCTGATCTTCGGTCTGATTGTAGCTTTCTACAAAATCATCACGCTGTTCTTCATGGGCAACTCAATTCGTTCGACTGCGAAAACCAAGCAAGCTGGCGACGGTAACCCGCTTGCACGCGTCTTCGAAGCTTACGAGACCAATAAGAATGCTGATCTGGAAACCCTTGAGCTCAAGCTCGACGAACAGATCTTGCGTGAATCGCCAAAAATCGAGCGCTTCAATGATATCATTAAAGTGCTTGCTGCTGTGGCCCCGCTTCTGGGTCTGCTCGGTACGGTTATCGGTATGATCATTACCTTTACCGCGATTACCAATTTCGGTGCCGGTGATCCGAAACTGATGGCTGGCGGTATTTCCGTTGCGCTTATGACCACAGTTCTTGGTCTGGTTGCTGCGATCCCACTTCTGCTTACTCACGCCCTGGCAGCTGCCATGGCACGAGGCAATCAGCAGATCCTGGATGAGCAAGCGGCTGGTCTTGTGGCCGAACGCGCTGAGCGTGGAGGGGCGGCGTAAGCCGCCTCTGAGATCGGGAGCCCATATATGTTGGGAATGACCGAACTTCAGGAGTTTTTGGCTCGCGGTGGGCCGGTTCTTCTATGGATTATGGGGGCCACATTCATCATGTGGGCCCTGATCCTGGAGCGCCTGTTTTACTTCCGTATCGCCCATGCTTCTGTCGCCGAGGAGGCCCTTTCAGAGTGGCGCTCGCGCTCTGACAGGAAGTCTAAATTCGCGCACTGGATCAAAGACAAGCTGGTTTCAGAAGTCCGTCAAAAAGCACAGGCAAATGTGTCTTTTGCAAAGGCAATGGTTGCCCTGGCACCGCTGCTCGGACTGCTCGGAACCGTGACCGGCATGGTCACAGTGTTTGATAATATGGCCATCACGGATGGTGCTGACGCTAAAGCGCTGTCGCGCGGTGTGTCTCAAGCAACCATTCCAACAATGGCTGGTATGGTGGCGTCTATTTCAGGCATTCCATTCGCAACCGGAATGGACAAGAAAGTTCGCCGCCTGGTGCAAAAGGTCGAAGACCAGATGGAGATTGGATAATGAGAGGACGCGCAACTCGCCCAGCGGACGAAGCCGCCGTTGATCTGACTCCCATGCTCGACGTGGTCTTCATCCTGCTCATCTTCTTCATTGTGACTTCGACCTTTATTACGGAACAAGCCCTCGGAGCAGAGCCACCACCACCGCAGACCAATGCGCCTAGCAATCCGGCGCCTGCGATCATCGTCTATATCGACGAGGCTGATCAGATCCGTGTTAACCGCAAGCTCACTGATATTTCAGCTGTGCGTGGCGGCATGGAGCGGGCCCGCGCTGAAAACCCGGAGAGTGCCTTGATTATTCAAGCTCACCCTGCGGCGCGCACAGGAACCATCATCGAAGTGCGTGATATTGCCTATGACGCACAAATGGAGCGGGTGAATATCGTCCGTTCCGCAGGTTAGAGGAGGCTATTCATGGCTCGTAAAGCACGAGAAGCGGCAGGCAGTGCCGAAGATGATGTCAACCTCACACCAATGCTCGATGTGGTGTTCATTCTGCTGATCTTCTTCATCGTTACGGCGCAATTCATTCGTGAGCCTGGCGTTGAGATCGACCGGATCGAAGTGAACAATAAGGAAAAACAAAACCCGCTTGGGATCCTTATTGCGATTGATGCGAGCAGCGACATTTATATGAATAAAAAAGTCGTGCCGCTGACAGAAGTTGGGTTCCGAATTCGCGAACTTCGTGAGGACAATCCTAAAGGTCGTCTCGTCGTTCAAGCCGATGCAGAAGCTCAGGCTGGGGTACTTATCGACCTCATGGAGGTCGTCAATGAAGTCGACGGTCTCGGACGCGTTCCGTTGTCGGTCGTAAACCAGTAGAGGAGAGATCTATGTTTGCAAATCCATTGATCCGCATTGCCATTGGTATCCCTGTTGCGATTATCGTGACGCTAATCCTCTTTCATTCGATGCGCCTGTTGATCAGCGCAGACTTTGAAGAGCCGGATAATCTCCGAGAGTACAATCTCGAGAGCATTACGCCGGAAGCGCAAGAAGAAGATGTCACGCGGCGGGCACGAAGCAAGCCTCGGAAACTGAACAATGCCGATAAGCCTCCGCCGCCACCAAAACTGACGGCCAGCAAAAACGACATTGATCTGCCGACACCTAACATTCAAGGCGCTCCGCCAAGTGAACT
>CAYGUD010000260.1:0-1747 GCA_964352865.1 uncultured Hyphomonas sp. | reverse complement strand
CTTGCGATTGATCCGGTGGCGATTTCAGATCGTGACGCTCAACCCATCCGTCCGCCAGTGCCGACTTATCCGTCTCGGGCTGCCGAACGCGGAATTGAGGGATCATGCGAAGTCCGCTTTGATGTGGACACACGCGGCAAGCCCTACAATGTCTCTGCAGATTGTTCGGACCGCGTGTTCAAGCGTGAAGCAGAACGGGCCGTGAGCCGCGTTGAATTCGCCCCGAAAATTATTCGAGGCCAGGCTGCAGAACGACGAAACGTTGTGTATCCGCTGGAATTCACTCTGGCTGACTGATCACCGACAGACAGTAATATTTACGGAGCAGGGGGCTTTTCACGAGCCCCCTCTCTTTTTGCCTTGACAAAGTTACAGTATTACATAGTGTAATATTATAACTACGGGAGGCCAGAAATGACAAGTTCCACCCCTTCTATGCCGCTGACAGAGACCCATCAAAAACGATTGTCCCGGTTGATAAGTGTTGCTTTGCCAGCGGCAGGCATCACCACAGGACTATTTTTTGCAATGCAAAGTCTGATTGCCGAAGACGCGTTTTCTCCGCCTGATCTGGTTGTCTATGAATTGTCGCCATACGTAGAACAAACGCCCCCACCTAAGCCCATACCGGTAACCAAAAAACCGCAGCGACCCGAAATTTTATCACCGCCGGCCAATCCTCCGAAACTCGTCAGTTCAATCAACGCACCTGACGTGCCGATAGAATTCTATAGCGGCGCGGCTCCGGCCGATTATGGCGAAGCGATTCTAAAGGATATGAAACCACAGGGTAGGGGGATGGTTATAGACAGGACCCTACAACCAATATCACCTCCCATTCCCACTTATCCCCGAGCCGCCGCCCGCCAGGGCTTGGAAAGTGACTGCAATGTGCACCTCAAAGTGTCGCCGAGAGGCGAACCGTTCGATGTCTACGCGGAATGCAGCCATCCAGCGTTCGAGAAAGAGGCGAAACGAGCGATCGAGAAAGTCCGATTTGCCCCTCAAATTCGACAAGGATTACCTGTAACTGTGACGGGTGTGGTCTACCCCCTTGAGTTCCGGCTGAAACAGTAGAATTATGCTGGCATAAAAAGACTGGGAAAAAGCTTCAACTTATCGCTTGAAGCGCTTGAAATCGGAGCAAACTTCCGGTTCAAAGGAATAGGAAACGCCAATTTGGCGGAGAGGAGTGAAACAATATGATGAAGCACATCATGAAAAGCGTCGCCGCGATGGCTGTTATGGCTTCGATTGGCGTTGGGACCGCCGCCGCGCAGGCGTGCGAGGAAACACAATTCAGCTCAACCAATGCGGAGAATTACCTGAAGGCTGAGACTGAACTTCTGGTCAATGATAACGCCGCTGCCGCACTTGCCGCTCTGAACGCTCTGAAAGCGCAGCCGCTAAATTGCTATGAAGAGGGCGCTGCGCTCCGACTTGGCGCTGCGATCAAGATTGAGAACGAAGATTATGAAGGGGCGGTGGCTGACCTGATCACCGCTATCAATCGGGGCTTCATCCCTGATTCAGAAGCCAAGACGACCTATTACAATATTTCGCAAATCTATCTGTCGATAGACAATAAAGAGAAATCGCTTGAATATTTCGACAAATGGATGGCGGCTGGCGGCGTTCCAGATCGCAATCAAAAATGGACACTGGCCGTTCTCTATCAACAAATGGACCGCTTTCCGGAATCTTTAGTCTGGGCTGAGCGCGTCCTTCAGGACGATGGGCCAGGGGC
>CAYGUD010000259.1:0-3976 GCA_964352865.1 uncultured Hyphomonas sp. | reverse complement strand
GTGGCAGAGCAGGTAGAAACGGCGCCGTGCTCAACTGTGAACCAGGCATTTGTGGTTTACTTCGAGTGGGACAGCTCTGAATTGACGAGCCAGGCTTCTGCGGTTGTTGATCAGGCGATTGCGAACATTCGTGATCGTGCAGATTGCTCAACAGGCAACGTGACTGTCGCTGGCTTCACCGATACATCTGGTGCTTCAGCATACAACGAACGCTTGTCAGCACGTCGTGCCGCGATCGTATCGGATGCGCTGCAGAGCCGCGGTATCGACGCAACGGCAATTAACACGGATGCGTTCGGTGAGACTGCTTTGGCGAAAGCGACACCAGATGGTGTTCGCGAACCGCTGAACCGTCGTTCGGAAGTTACGATCATCGTAGAGTAAATCTGACGATTATCTAATTGAGATTGGCCCGGCCGTTATGGCTGGGCCTTTTTCGTTGGCGGAAACGGTGTGCGAGACTATGCTCAAGCACGGGCATGTATGTGAGCATTGGAGGTGAGCATGGCAGATCGCAAATCGACATACGCGGAGTTCTGGCCCTACTATTTGCAAGAACATGCGAAGCCGCAGACGCGCTATTTTCATTATGCTGGAACGGCGCTGGTGATTGCGATCGCGCTATTTGCGATCCTCACGCAGCGCTGGATTTGGTTGTTCGCCATGCCGGTTGCCGGATACTTTTTCGCCTGGGCCAGTCATGCGTTTATTGAGCGCAATAAGCCAGCAACGTTCACGCACCCGCTTTGGTCGCTGGTCAGTGACTTTCGGATGTTTTTTCTTTGGATTTCCGGACGTTTGCAGGCAGAGCTCGAAAAAGCTGGATTGCCTCGATAGAGGCTGTCCCTACTCGAGATCGCCCCAGCTCTGGAGCGCTGCGCGCGCAATAGGAGCGCCCCATTCCTGGACGAAGTGGCCCGCGTCTTCGATCATCATCGGTTCCGGGCATCGGTTTATTGTCGCGCGGAGATGGCGCATCTGATTCGGGCCCAGGACTGGATCCTGAGCGCCGATCGCCATGAAGCTCTCTCCGGTCCATTCGGTCGACCACCACTTCGCGGCGCGTTTCGACGTTTCGACGCCTTCCATACCAGGATCCGTCATTACCAGATCCGGGAACCGTCGAACGCCGGCTTTATGAGTGACGTCCGGAAAAGGCGCTGCATACGCTGCGGCTTCCTTTTCGCTCAAGATTGACGTCCCGCGCTTCATCAGCGCGCCGACATCCAGATCAGGCTGTGTGCGATTATACGCTCGCCACGCTTCGAAGCCCTGGCCAGGCGATTGGCCGGTTGCGATGGCGGTGTTCATGACAAGTAATCGATCGAAGCGTTCCGGCATGTCCATCGGGATGGTCAATCCCAGCAAGCCGCCCCAGTCCTGGCAAACCAAAGTGGTTTTTTTCAGGTCCAGGCGTTCAATAAAGGCGAGCATCATATTGCGGTGAAAATGAAAGGTGTACACGGCGTCGTCGGTGGGTTTGTCGGATCGGCCAAATCCCAGCCAATCAGGGCAGATAACGCGCGCTCCGCTTTCCAAAAAAACAGGCAGCATTTTTCGGTAGAGGAAAGACCAGCTCGGTTGTCCGTGGAGGCAAAGAAAGGTTCTATCGGCGTCTCGAGGGCCTTCGTCGATATAATGAACCCGCAACCCCTCATAACCGGGTAAGTCATCGACATAGTTCGGTGCATAGTCGAAATCTGGCAGATCATCAAAGCGGGCATCAGGTGTGCGTACCGAGTCCAGCGTCATTTAAGCCTCCTATGTCAGTCGGAACGCAATAACTTTAGGTTTGAAACCAGACAAATGGAAACTGTTTCTGTGACGTCGGCGTCATGATTCTAAGTGCTGCGCACAAAAAAAGAGGGCCGCTTCAATTGAAGCGACCCTTCGAGGGAGAGTTCAGTGAATAATTCGATTAGGATTTTGCGACTGCGTTGCAACGCTCGAGATCAGCATCCGATAGCGTTTCATTAGTGTTCGCGAAGGCTGAAACCTTGCCAACTTCCTTGACGACTTTCTTGCAGGTGCTGACGCGTACTGTTTTGCGGTCGAGTTCTGCTGTGCAGGTGTTCTCGGCGCAGTTCCAAAGAGCCTTGGCAGCTACGATTTTCTCAGCTTTGGGCATCGGAGATTCAAGTGTGACAGTGAATGCGGTACCCGCGAAAGCGGTGCCGGCAAGGGCGAGGGCGGTTGCAGCTGCGGAGAGCGTACGGATCATGGGAGGAAACCTTTCTGATGATACGGCGTATGACCGTTGTCGATGTTTTCATCTGACAGGATCAACATATAATCACTGAACAATAAGTCAATCGTTCAGCGCACACAATTTGTGCTGCGCTTGCGTAACCTCCTGTCAGTTACCGGCAGCAGCGATGCGCGATAAGGCCGTCGGATTGACGCGACGGTCCGGATTGCCCTGTCCGCGTCGGCTTTTATCGTATCCTGAAAAGCGGAGACACAGTCATGGATTTTGATATCCCACAGGACATCTCGGATTATCTGAACGTACTGGATGCGTTCATTGAAGCTGAAATTGTGCCACTTCAGGAACAAGACGATAATATTCGCTTCTTCGATCATCGCCGCGAATGGGCGCGCACCGATTTTGACAATGGCGGTCTGCCGCGGCCTGAATGGGAAGAATTGCTTCGCGAGGCGAAAATTCGGGCCGACAAAGCGGGCCATTTCCGATTTGCGCTGCCATCGGAATATGGCGGGCAGGATGGGTCCAATCTCGCCATGGCGATCATAAGAGAGCATTTGGCCCGCAAGGGACTTGGTCTGCACAATGACCTTCAGAACGAGCATTCGATTGTCGCCAATTATCCGCAAATCCTGATGCTGCGTGATTTCGCGCGGCCGGAGCAGAAACACCTGATCCAGGAGGCGCTCGATGGTAAATTCAGAGCGACGTTCGGCCTCACCGAACCCGAGCATGGCTCGGATGCGACTCATATGGACACGACGGCAAAACGCGAAACGCGGGACGGTGTCGATGGCTGGCTGATCAATGGCGAGAAGATGTGGACGACCGGCATGCATGTTGCCACCCATATGATGTGCTTCGTTCGCACCAGTGGTGACGATGGAGACGCGCGCGGGATTAGTTGTCTACTGGTGCCAGCTGATGCGCCAGGCGTGAAAATCGAAGAATATCTTTGGACTTTCAATATGCCAACGGACCATCCGCGGGTCTCATTAACCAATGTCTGGGTGCCAGAGAGTGCCTTATTCGGGCCTGCTGAAAGCGGCCTGGCATTGGCCCAGCATTTTGTCCATGAGAACCGAATTCGGCAGGCCGCAAGTTCGACTGGCGCGGCTTTGTTCTGTGTTGATGAGAGTGTCAAATATGCTCAGGAGCGTAAGCCTTTCGGCAAGCCGCTCGCCGTTAATCAAGCAATCCAGTTTCCACTCGTCGAATTGGCAACCGAAGCAGAGATGCTACGCCTGCTAATCTTCAAGACAGCGTGGGAAATGGACCAGATGACCAAGCCAGAAGTGGCCGAACGGCTTTCAGACAAAGTTTCGATGTGTAATTACCGCGCCAATCGGCTTTGCTGCAATGCCGCTGACCAGGCCATGCAAGTGCATGGCGGCATCGGATATTCGCGTCACAAGCCATTCGAACACATCTATCGCCACCACCGGCGCTATCGGATCACCGAAGGCAGCGAAGAGATCCAGATGCGAAAAGTGGCGGGCCACTTGTTTGGCTTTATGGGTCCAAACAAACGACAGTAAATTCAACAATTTCTGGTAGCGAAATAGTTAACTCCCGTGTGTAGGGTCTGAGCTCACGTACTAGGGGCGCAGTGTGACTTCAAAGAAGCACATGAGGGAGCCAGTACGTGAATTACGCTACACTTCGCCCGTGGGTGAATGGGATAGGCGGCACGACCGCCATTACGTTCGCACTGATGGCATTGCCGCTTTTTGCCGTATGCGGCTTCGCGGTCGATGCGTCGCGACAAGT
>CAYGUD010000258.1:0-4013 GCA_964352865.1 uncultured Hyphomonas sp. | reverse complement strand
CATTATCCTGCAAGTCGGACATCAGGAACGGTTTGTTTTGGAGGCCATGGGCTTGTTTGACATCCCGGTCGCGCCAATGAGTATCGAAGCCTATCGCATGGGGCCGCCTGCGCCTGATGGCCGGGCCGCAGATGTGTCTGTGATCTGGGATCTGATGATCCACGACCTCGACATGGTGGCGAAACTTATCGGACACGCAAACGATCACGCTTCGCAAGTTGAGACCCAGGCGCGCCGCGCCCACACAGCGCATGTTGATGAGGCCACGACAATCGTCAACTACCCCAGCGGCCGGGCTGAAGTGACCGCCAGCCGCTGCGCCGCCGAACGCGACCGGCGCATGATCCTGACCTATTCGACTGGCGCCATCGCGATCAATTTCCTGACGCGCGAGATCGAGAATACAACTGATTATCCGATCAAAGCCGATGTTTCGGCTGACTTGCCGGATCCGCTGGGGGCAGCGGATGAGGCTTTCTTTGCAGCCGCGTTGGGGGAACGCGACTGCGCCATACCGGGCCGCGAGGCCGCTCACGCCGTTCACCTTGCCGAGCAAGCTGAGCTTTCGGCCCTTCACACATTAGGAACCTGATCCATGGCTTTTTCTGACCCGCAGACGACTGACCTTATTGACCTTCCAGCTGACGCCCCGATCCAGCTGTTCGATTTGAAAACGCAGCAATCGCTAATCCGGCCGGCCCTTGAACAGCGCTGGATTGATATTCTCGACCATGGCCAGTTCATTGGCGGCCCTGAAGTGACTGAGTGTGAAGAGAAAATCGCTGCCTTCACCGGCGCTGCGGATGTCGTTGCCGTTGGGTCCGGGACGCAGGCTTTGGTCATGCCCCTGCTTGCAATGGGTATTGCCGAAGGCGACGCGGTCTTCATCCCAGGCTTCACGTATAATGCGACGGCCAATGCCGTGCTATTGTCGGGCGGGTACCCGGTCATTGTTGATATTGATCCTGATACATTCAACATGGACCCGGCGGATCTGGCCCGTAAAATCGATGCGGTAAAAGCCGAGGGCCAGCTCACACCGCGTGCGATCATGCCGGTCGACTTGTATGGCCTGCCAGCTGATTATGCCGCCATTCAAGCCGTCGCGGACGCCCACGGCCTGCGCGTGATCGCAGATGGCGCACAGGCTTTTGGCGGCAAGGATCAAGGCCGCTGGGTCGGCAATATTGCCGAGATTACGGCCACCAGCTTCTATCCGACGAAAGCGCTTGGCGGTTACGGCGACGGCGGCGCGATCCTCTGCCAGGACAAGGACTTTGCCGACCGAATGCGTTCCATTCGCTGGCATGGTACAGGCGATAATCGCAAGGAATCGGTCCGCGTTGGCATCAATGGCCGCTGCGATTCAATTCAGTGTGCGGTGGTTGCCGAAAAGCTCGACCTGTTTGTCGCTGAGCGCGCGCGCCGGCTCGCGGCAGCGAGCATTTACAATCAGCGCCTCGATGGCGTGGTTGGTTTGCAGCGCGCGCTGGAAGGTCAGGAAAATGGCTATGGGCTGTACACAGTTCGCGTGCCGAACCGGACTGAAGTGCGCGCCAAGCTTTCAGACCAGGGCATTCCGAGCGGCATCTATTACGATATAGCGATCCATCAGATGCCGGCTTTCTCGCATCTGGCGGAAACCGGTAGTCTGCCGGTCTGCGAAGCCGCCGCAGAAGACTCACTCAGCTTGCCGATGCATCCCTATATGTCCGCCGATCAAGTGCACAAAGTCTGTGATGTGTTGACCACGGCTGTGCAGGGTTAAACCTCGTCGATCAGTTCAGCCCCTTGATTGCGGACATTGCCAACGGTTGGCGCGACGACCCAGGCATGCATGGCGTCTGTCGGAAATGGCTCGAACAGATCCTCGACCTCACGGCTCGAGGTGTCTAGCCAGCGCTCATAGTTTGAAGGATCAAGGATGACCGGCATCCGTGTGTGCAGCCCGGCCATCAAATCATTTGGACTTGTTGTCAGGATGGTGAATGTATCAATTTCAGAGCCATCAATTGTGGCGCGATCCCAAAGTCCGGCAAAACAGAACCATCGGCGATTGCGTAACCCGATTGCGAAAGGCGTCTTCTTGCCTTTCGCGCCCGTCCACTCGTAAAAACCACTGACTGGCACGAGGCAGCGTTTATGGCGGAAGCTGCCGCGAAACGTGTTTGATGTTGCAATGGTCTCGCTGCGGGCGTTGAACGTGGAGAATTTCTTCTCGCTAAGGGGTTTGCGCCACCAGCTCGGCACCAGACCCCACATTGCAGGCGCCATATGGCGGACGCCTTTCGGGACCGCTTCGTCTTCATCAGCAATCCGGACAATTGGCGCGATTTGCGTCGGGGCGATATTGTAGGCCGGTTCAGGCGGATCAATGCCCGCATACTCGAACAGGTTGAGATAAGATCTGTATTCTTCCCACGACACACCGTGTCGGAAAAACCGTCCACACATAGAATTGTCCCCGTCGCATTCGTCGTTCAGGCGTGCTCTAGTCGAACCGCACAACGCGATTAGGGTTCATGATGCCGTTCGGGTCAAGCGCATGTTTGATGGCTTTCATCGCATCTGTTGCGGCGGCGGGGCGGATGGCTTCAAGCTCGTCACGCTTGAGGCGCCCGACACCGTGTTCGGCGCTGATCGAGCCACCAAACGCCATTGCCTGGTGATGGACAATCTCTGTAATTTGGCTGGCCTGATTGCCGAGGACGGGATTTGCCATCCCCATCGGCTCGCATGCAGAATAATGCAAATTGCCATCCCCGACATGCCCGAAGGCGATAATCTCGGCGCTTGGCGAGAGCTCGTGAATGGCTTTTTCGGTAACCTTCAGAAACTCAGGAATTTTTGAAACGGGTACAGCGACATCATGATTGATCGCTGTCCCGTAAGCGCGTTTGCAGAGCGGGATACTCTCGCGAATGGTCCAGAAACTCTGCGCCTGGGTTAAGGTTTCAGCGATCAGAGCGTCTTCTGCCAGGTCCGTTTCGAACGCGGCCTGCAAGGCTGTCTCCATGACGTCGCGGGCATGGCCTTCGCGCGCCATCGAGACTTCGCACAGGACGCGCCAGGGCAGATCCGAAGGGTTCGGATCACGCACGTCCGGCATTTCCGACTGCACCATTTTGATGGCATTGGCTGGAATGATCTCAAAACTCGTCACTGTGTCGCCCGCATGGTCGCGCGTCAGGGCCAGCAGGTTGACGACATCTTCAGCGCTCTTGCAGCTGACCCAGGCCGAGACGCGAGCGACTTGCGGAAACAGTTTCAAGGTCGCCGCTGTGATGATGCCCAGAGTGCCTTCAGCGCCCGCGAAGACATGTTTGAGATCGTACCCGGTATTATTCTTGCGCAGACCTGAGAGGCCATCCCAGATGTCACCACTGGGCAGCACGACTTCGAGGCCGAGGATCAGGTCGCGCATCATGCCATAGCGCAGCACAGCAACGCCGCCAGCATTTGTCGAGATCAAGCCGCCAATCGTTGCGGTGCCTTCTGACCCCAGCGAGAGCGGGAACAGGCGGTTGGCCTTTTCCGCTTCGGTCTGTGCTGTGACCAGCGGGGCGCCAGCTTCAATGACCAGTGAATTGTTGATTGGGTCAACGGCGCGCACGGCATGCATCCGGCGCATGGAAAGCGTGATCTCGCCATGTGGTGTTCCGGCATCGACCAGTCCGGTATTACCGCCTTGCGGGGTGATGGCGACATTATATTTCCCGCAAAGTTTGACCAGCGCGGCGACTTGATCGGTCGAATTCGGCAGCGCCAGAAACGGCGTGTGCCCTTGATACGTCCCGCGCCAGGGCGTCGAGACGTCGTCCAGGCTTTCAGCATCCATGCGCCAGCCTTTGTCGCCTAGCAGGGCTTTTGCCGCTGTCAGAAATTCAGATGATACGTCCATGAAGGTACCTTACGCCTGTTTTGCCGCACGCGTAAGGCGGTCATTTATCGCTTCTCCCAGTCCATCTTGCGGGATTGGCGCGACAGCGATGCGGTCATGCTCAGCATCGAGT
>CAYGUD010000257.1:0-4015 GCA_964352865.1 uncultured Hyphomonas sp. | reverse complement strand
GGCGGCGATATTTCAATTGTTGAAATTAAATCCTCTGTTGCAGATTTCCGAAGCAATCAGAAATGGCCGGACTATCGCCCTTTCTGCGATCGCTTTTACTTTGCCGTCGGGCAGAATTTTCCGCATGAGATCATTCCTGAAGATACCGGCCTGATCATTGCGGATTCATATGGCGGCGCCGTGATCCGCGAGCCTGATTATGACAAGCTGGCAGCGGCGCGCCGAAAAGCGGTAACCTTACGTTTTGCGCGGCTGGCGGCGGGTCGTCTGTGCCAGCCTGTGCTGGCTTAAGGGTTTAGATGACATGACCTATGGACTCTCACCCTTCCTACTCCTAGCTGCAGCTGCATGAGCCATGCTTACCCCCTTGGTAAAACTGCCCGTGACGCACTGAAATCTGCGAAAGTAGCTGCGCGCACGCGTTATGAGGCCGAGGATCTCGCTGACGGTGTCGCCATCGCAGCGCTGGAGACAGAGTGGATCACGCCAGCGGCCAAGGATCTGGCGAAATATCTCGAGCAAGTTGAAGCCAATCCAGGGCAGGGCTTCGTACAGCATTATGAAGACGGTTCGGGCAATCCCGTATTGGCGGTCACGTATTGGAAACTCGCCAAGGCTGCGAAAAAACCGAAACCCAAACCAAAACCAGGCCCGAAACCAATTGGCGAGCCTGAAACAGGCGATCATACGGATGATCTCTATTTCAAATCAGGCCGCACCAAAAAGAGCCGCCGCAAACAAGTGGTTGACCCAAATCAGCTGGATTTATTCGGAGCGCCGAAGGACGATTAGTCGTCCAAAATTCAGGTTGCCACAGCAACGCGTCCTGCAGAGGCTAAGCGGCCTTAAATGTCAGTGCCGCGCCATTATTGCAATAGCGCAATCCGGTTGGGGCTGGGCCATCATTGAAGACATGACCATGATGCCCGCCGCAGCGCGCGCAATGGTATTCTGTCCGCGCCATCCATAGCTTATTGTCTTCTTTGAAACCGAGAGAACCCGCGATGTAATCTGAAAAACTTGGCCAGCCGGTGCCGCTATCATATTTTGATGCGCTCTCAAAAATCGCCAGATCACAGCCGGCGCAATGGAAGACGCCTTTGCGCTTTTCTTCATTTAGCGGCGAGGTAAAGGCGCGCTCAGTCGCTTCTTCACGCAGAACACGGAAAGACAGAGGGTCGAGGCGTTGCTTCCACTCGGCCTCGGTTAAAGTCCGCCATTCACTGTCTGAATAAGCCGCGCTGGCGGTATCCGCAAAGGCCCTGCTATTGTTTCCGGCCCCTGAACAGGCGGCGATGAGAGTCGCGGGTGCAGCAAACAAAAAGCTGCGGCGGCCGAAGGATTTCATTGTGTCTTTCATCATGCAGCTAAAATAGGGCGCCAGTTCCGGGCGTCTACTCACGTCTGCTTCAATTTCCTGTTAGAAAGCGTGCGCTGCAAATCTTCCCGATTGTCTCTCGCAATGCGCGGCATTTGCGATTAGGGAGCTGTGTCCTTTCTTAATTTCACTGATGCGAGACCAGCCAATGACCGATTCGATGAGCGACAATCTGAGTGAAGCAGCACGCGACAAACTGCGTCTGACTGTTGAGCGGATCGAGCGGCTGGAAGAAGAGAAAAAAGAAGTCGCTGAGCAGATCAAGGAAGTCTACGGCGAAGCCAAATCGCTCGGCTATGACACCAAGGCGCTGCGCTCCGTGATTAAGCTGCGCAAGCAGGACCGCGAAACCCGCCAGGAGCAGGAAGCCATCCTGGAAGTCTATCTCGATGCCCTGGGCGAGCTCTAGAGCCCGGCGCTTGATTAACGCTGCCGGAACCCGCTAATTAGGGGTATGCCGCGCGATATAGACGAGCGAAAGAAACGCAAGGCCCTGCGCAAAATCCGCAAGGCGGCGATGCTGGGTGAGCAGGGCTTAGGGCCGCCGCTATGGGATTGGGAAATGCAATTCGTTGTGGATGTTGAGGCGCGGTTCGAGACCTATGGCTCCGCGTTCCACGATTCTGAAAAAGGCGCGCCGGATGAGGCCTTGTCCGCGCTGCAGCATGTCAAACTGCGCGAGATCGACAAGAAGGCTCGCGGCAAAGCCAACAAGTCCGGGTTCGGATCAAAGGGCGGCTTCAAACGCAAATCTGCGCCGCGGGTTCGGCAATTGAATGAGGATCTCGAAGAGACATCGCCAGTGCCAGAACCCAGCAAACCAGCGCTTGTGCGCGCTGTTGACATAACGCCAAAAGACGCGGTCGTAAAAAAACCATCCGGTCGACCCAAGCCTCGTCCGACGTTTACGGTGATAGAAGGCGGCGCTGACAAAGACTGAGTGAACGAAAGTTTGCCTCATTCGAGCTGTCAGAGAAGCATTCCGCTATTTTGATCCAGAGGGCGTCTAGGCCTTGTGATATGGCAGACCGGCTTGCAGGCTGACGGCGCGGTACAATTGTTCTGCAATCATCACTTTGACCAATCGATGCGGCCAGGTTTGGGGCCCAAACGCCAGCGTATCCGGGCATGCCGCGCGGACGGCACCACTATAGCCTTCTGCACCGCCAATGATGAAACAGAGATGGGTCTGTCCATCATCGCGCAGCCGGGCAATCCGATTGGAGAATTTCACGGAGCTGAGCTGCGGGCCATGCTCGTCGAGCCGAATGCACTGCGCGCCATTGGGAATGGCCGCAAGAATACGCTCGCCTTCGGCGTCGAGGTTGCCACCACTGGCCAGATCAATCAGTTTGAGAGAGCGCAGGCCAATGCCGGGGCCGGCTTTGTTGAAGCGGCTGACATAATCGTCCACCAGGTCCTTTTCAGGTCCGGATTTGAGTTTCCCGACACTGATTAGGGAAATGTGCATATCTCGAAAGAGCGCGTCGCCTAGACGTCAGACGGACGGTGTCCGCTGTCGCCAGCCCAGATCTTTTCGAGATTATAGAAGGCCCGCACTTCCGGGCGGAACAAGTGAACAATCACGTCGCCCAGATCAATCAGCACCCAGTCGGCATTTGGCATGCCTTCAAGCTTTGGAGATTGCCCGGTTTTTTCCTTGACCATCTGAGCCAGATGATCGGCAAGCGAGCTCACATGACGGGCCGAACGGCCCGAAGCAATGATCATGATGTCTGCAAGTGAAGATTTTTCAGTCAGATCAATGACGGTGAGGTCTTCGGCTTTGTCATCTTCCAATGAAGCAACAATGGTCTCTGAGAACGCGCGGATGTCTTCAATTGTCGCGGCGCGGGCCGAATTGGTCTCAGTTTTAACAGCGGGCAGGGTGCAGCTCCATAAAGTTGTTTCAAGACCGAACTTAACATGCGTTGCGATCAGGGCCTAGAGCGAATTAGCAACAGGGGCTGAGTTTTGGGCGCGGGTGGTCATTTTGCGTACCAGGCATTTGCGATAAACTGGGGCCAGTCATTTAACTGTAGCTGCGAAGACACAGACTAAAACGCTTGCAATAGTGTTCAATTCAACCGATAGGGTCGTTTCGACTTTTAGCCGGACAATCAGGCAACCGTGACGCGCGCAATCGTGCCACACGTTCAGATACCCCACAAAAATCGAATCCAGCAGCATGACACGTTGTCATGCCGCAAACCCAATACAGGAGTGTTCTTATGACAAGTGGCACCGTTAAGTTTTACAATGACCAAAAAGGCTTCGGCTTTATCGCACCAGAAGATGGCAGCACAGACGTGTTCGTGCACGCAACGGCGCTAGAGCGCTCTGGTATGCAAATGCTATCAGAAGGCCAGAAAGTGTCTTTCACCGTCGCAAAAGATCAGCGCAGCGGCAAAATGGCTGTCGATCAGATCCAAGAAGGCTAAAGCAAATTCATAGCAAATGCCTGCATTTGCGTATGGAATATTTGCGTCAGATGAACAGCTTAAAGCGACGCAATTGATCCTGTATCAAAAGATTGTCGATTTAAGCCTTAATCGATCAAGCTTTAGAAAAAGCCGCTCCATTTGGGGCGGCTTTTTTATTGGCTATACGCCGAAAACTGCCAAGATCGCCCCAAAT
>CAYGUD010000256.1:1690-4022 GCA_964352865.1 uncultured Hyphomonas sp. | reverse complement strand
CGCTATGGCCGGGCCTGGGTGCCTTATTTTGAAGGCATGGCGCGGAACTTTGCGGCTTATGATATTGCGACGCGGTTCTATTCGCCGAGTGACGTTGACGCGCTGTGCCCGGATGTTTTTGAGCAGGCACTCGCCACACTTTCCGTCGACGCCTGCGAAAGCAGGGGTCCAGGGACCGTCATCTCCGATAGTTCAAGTGGCGCGTTCATCCCATGGACCCCAGCTTTCGCTGGCGTCTGCGGGGACCGGGTGTGCCTCGAACCCGGCTAGCGCTTCCAGAAGGCCCGCCTCAAAAACGTCTCCACGTGATTCAAAT
Source organism: uncultured Hyphomonas sp. (assembly GCA_964352865.1). Taxonomy (GTDB): domain Bacteria; phylum Pseudomonadota; class Alphaproteobacteria; order Caulobacterales; family Hyphomonadaceae; genus Henriciella. The sequence goes on along the minus strand of CAYGUD010000256.1, from coordinate 3,706 downwards.
CTGTTCGGTGATGCGCCCACAGATCAAATCCGGGTGCGCGAAACAAAGAGTGTTCAAACCGATTACCATTTACTCGAACGCTGCTGCGTCTCGGGCCGCTTGTGCTGGTCGCTGCCCTCAAAGGCTTCCCATCGCGTCAGCAATCAGATCCGCTTCGGCATCCCGCAGGATCGCGTCTTCAATACTTGCCCCATGTACGGGTTCTTTGCCGACTTCGAGCATCACCGGGACGGCGAATGGACTGATCTTGGGCAAGTCCCTATGGGCGATCTGGCCGCGCACCCGCATCAGCATGTCCGACAAGCGACGAATGTCGAGAAAGCCTGTCGCGGCATCATGCCGGGCCGCTTGCAACAGGATGTGATCCGGCTCGTGGCTGCGCAGGACGTCGTAGATCAGATCCGTCGAGAACGTCACTTGCCGGCCGGTCTTCTCACTGCCCGGCATGCGGCGTGCGATCAGACCGGATATCTGCGCGCATTGCGCAAAGTGGCGCTTCATCAGGACGGCCTCTTCGAGCCATTCTTCGAGATCATCGCCAAGCAGATCGGGCGCGAACAATGCATCGAGATCAATATCGCCCATTGGCTCCATCGCCCACACCGCCATAGCATATTCCGACGCGACAAAGCCGAGCGGCTTAGCGCCCATACGCTCCAGCCGCCGGGTCAGAAGCATGCCAAGAGTCTGATGCGCCAACCGGCCTTCAAATGGGTAGCATGTCAGGAAGTGTCGCCCGCCACGTGGAAAGGTTTCAATCAACAATTCGTCTGCACTGGGGATGGTCGACCGAAGATCCTGGATCTCAAACCATTCGCGGACCTGGTCCGGCAATGTGTGCCAATTGTCGCGATCATGGATCATCGCGCGGACGCGACTGGCGAGGAACTGGGTCAATGGAAACTTGCCGCCATTATAGCTCGGGATTGCCGGATTGGTGTCGCGCGGCGCGCGCATGGTCAGGCAGTCATTTTCCTGCACGCCTAAAAAGCGAAGAATTTCGCCTGCGAAGAGAAAGGTATCTCCAGGGGTCAATGTCGAGATGAAATATTCTTCAATTTCGCCAAGTTTCCGGTCAGCACGTAAAGCAGGGCGCCCCGTGGCTTGTCCGGCTTTCTCGCGTCCGATCCGGCTCGCCAGGCGGACATTCAAGTGCTGCGCTTCAACAATCGCGCCGACATTCATTCGATGCTGCTGACGATCGCGTGCCGTCCGCGCATACCATTTGCCATCGCGCGTGCGGGTGATCCGTTTGAACCGGTCATAAGTCTTCAGCGCGTAACCGCCGGTGGCAACCAGATCGACCACGCGCTCAAATGTCTCCCAGTCAAGATCAGCATAGGGGGCAGCAAGCCGGACCTCATTATAGACCTCTTCCAGTCCGAAGCCTTCACCGCAAGCGCGCCCCATAATGTGCTGCGCCAAGACATCCAGCGCGCCTTGACGGATCGGGTCGCCATCAATCTCGCCCGCCTCGACAGCGGCTTCAGCGGCGCGGCATTCGAGAATCTCAAATCGATTTGTCGGCACCAGCATGGCGCGGCTGGCCTCATCCATACGATGATTGGCGCGGCCGATCCGCTGCACCAGCCGCGCCGCACCTTTCGGGGCGCCCATCTGTATGACGAGATCGACCTCGCCCCAATCGATGCCGAGATCGAGCGTCGACGTGCAGACCACGGCTTTCAATTTGCCCGCCGCCATTGCCGCTTCGACTTTGCGGCGCTGCTCTTTGGCCAGCGAGCCGTGGTGCAGCGCGATGGCAAGACCGTCTTCGTTCGCCGTCCACAGCTCCTGAAACATCAGTTCGGCCTGGGAGCGTGTATTGACGAAGATGAGTGACATTTGCGCAGCTTTGATCTGCTCATACACCTCGCCGACGGCGAAGCGTCCTGAATGCCCGGACCAGGGGATACGCTCATCAGAGATCAGGATGTCGACGTCGGCATGGACGCCGCCTTCGGCGATGATCAGCTTTGGGCGATCACCCCGGACGCCGAGCCATGTCTGCAAGAC